>NZ_JABWPQ010000036.1:0-46836 GCF_013366255.1 Pseudoalteromonas sp. McH1-7
TCGTCAAATTTATGCTGACTAAGCAATATTCGGTCAGAGCCGATGATACCCCGTTGAGCAAAGTTTTCTAGCTTGTTGTGGGGCATTTTCGATTTAAGAATGGCAGCGTATCGACTGTGATCGCTGCCATTCTAGTATGAGACTCTAATACTTAGAATCTTTATTGTTCACCCACAAAAAAGGCGCTTGCGCGCCTTTTCTTATTCTACCGTTACACTCTTGGCGAGGTTTCTCGGTTGGTCAACATCGGTGCCTTTGATCACGGCTACATAGTATGAAAGTAGCTGTAATGGGATGGTGTAAACCACTGGAGCGATGATGTTTTCTACGTGGTTGACGTTCATTACTCGCATGGTGTCGTCCGAGGCAAAGTTTGAGTCTTTGTCTGCGAAGACGTAAATGATGCCGCCGCGTGCGCGTACTTCTTCAACGTTTGATTTAAGCTTTTCAAGCAGCTCGTTGTTTGGTGCAACGACGATGATAGGCATATCTGCGTCGATAAGTGCGAGCGGGCCGTGTTTTAACTCGCCTGCTGCATAGGCTTCTGCGTGGATGTAGGAGATCTCTTTAAGCTTAAGTGCACCTTCCATTGCGATTGGGTATTGTGAACCACGACCAAGAAACAATGAGTGATGTTTGTCGGCAAACTCTTCTGCAAGTAGCTCAATGCCATCGGCCATCGTTAGGGTTTCTTCAAGCTTGGTTGGCAGGGTTTTGATGGCGTTGACGATTGCACTTTGATCACGGCCTTTTTCCTGCGCGATCGATGCTGTTAGCATCAATAAGCCAACTAATTGAGTCGTAAAGGCTTTGGTTGATGCCACCCCAATTTCAGCGCCTGCTTTGGTCATAAAAGCAAGATCTGACTCACGTACAAGTGATGAGCCTGGTACGTTACAGATAGTCATTGACGCCATATAGCCTTGCTCTTTGGCAAGACGCAGTGCCGCAAGCGTGTCTGCAGTTTCGCCCGATTGTGAAATAGTTACCAATAGGCTGTTTTCATGCACGAATGAGTCGCGGTAGCGAAACTCTGAGGCAATTTCAACGTTACAGCTTACGCCTGCAAATTGCTCTAGCCAGTAGCGCGCCACCATGCCTGAGTGGTAAGACGTACCACATGCGATGATCTGTACGTGTTTTACATCTTTAAAAATTTCATTGGCTTTGTCGCCAAATGCGTCGATACTAACGCGATCGTTGTCTAAACGGCCTTCAAGTGTATTACGTACAGCCATTGGCTGCTCGTAAATTTCTTTTAGCATGTAGTGGCGATATTCACCTTTGCCCGACGCATCTTGCGTGATGTTAGACTCAACCACTTCGCGCTCTACAGGATTGCCGTTGATGTCGAAGATTTCTACCGTTTCGCGAGTAATGCGTGCTACATCGCCTTCTTCTAGGAAGATAAAGCTGCGGGTAACTGGTAATAGTGCAAGCTGATCAGAGGCGATAAAGTTTTCGCCAAGACCGAGGCCGATCACCAGTGGGCTGCCTGAGCGTGCCACAATGATTTCATCTTGATTGGCTTTATCAAATAATACCGTACCGTATGCACCTTCAAGCTGTTTTACCGCGGCTTGCACAGCAGCAAGTAATGTAGTGTGCTGTTGTCTAAGCTGATGGATCAGGTGCACCATTACTTCGGTGTCAGTGTCAGACAAGAACTCATAGCCGTCTTCTTTGAGTGCACTACGTAAGCCTTCGTGATTTTCAATAATGCCGTTGTGTACCAGCGCGATTTCGCTGTTAGAGATATGCGGATGCGCGTTAGCCTCAGTTACGCCACCGTGAGTTGCCCAGCGCGTGTGCGCGATACCGGTAGTACCTTTTACTTCAGCGTTTTCAAGGGCTGACTCTAGGTTTACTACTTTACCTACCGCTTTTACGCTATTTAGCGCACCGCCTTCGCAAAGTGCAACACCCGCAGAGTCATAACCACGATACTCAAGGCGCTTTAGGCCTTCGATAAGAATTTTGTTTACTGGACGCTCAGCAACGGCGCCTACGATTCCACACATAATCTCTCCATTTTATTTGCACGTTGTGTGTAATTCAGCACAGATAAGCTGTATGCCACGTGCTTTGATCGCTTGGCGAAGGTCATCTGCCAAGTTGTTGTCGGTGATCAAAGTAGTGATCTGTGCCCAAGGTATTTCTAAATTCGGAATTTTACGGCCTATCTTGTCAGACTCGACCATCACAATGACTTCACGGGCAGATTTTGCCATTACCCGGCTAAGCCCGATTAACTCGTTAAAGGTCGTAGTGCCACGCGCTACATCAATGCCATCGGCACCAATAAAAAGCTGATCAAAGTCATAGGATTGTAGTACTTGTTCAGCAACTTGCCCCTGAAATGATTCAGAATGTGGATCCCACGTCCCGCCGGTCATCAATAAAGTTGGCTCATTTTCAAGTGATAACAAGCGGTTGGCAATGTTCATCGCATTCGTCATGACAACTAAGCCACGCTTTTGCGCAAGCTCTGGGATCAAGGTTTCAGTGGTTCTGCCACTATCAATAATAATGCGATTGTGATCTTTAATAAGCGCTGCGGCGGCTTTAGCGATGACTGTTTTACGAGCTGAATCTTGCTCGTCTTTACCCGATGCAGTGATCTCTTTAGGGAGGGCAATAGCACCGCCGTAACGGCGCAATAATAAGCCACTTTTTTCTAGTGCCGTTAAATCCTTACGAATCGTAACTTCTGATGTTTCAAACTCAGCCGCGAGTGATTCTACGCTGACTTCACCATACTCATTTACCCATGCAAGGATGGTATGTCTGCGCTGTTGAGTGTTTCGTTTTGTCATCAGTTAAGTTTCGTTTCGAAATTTAAATGAATTATAGTCGAAACTTTCTAAGGTAAACAAGTTAATTTTTGCACTGAACAAATTTTAACTAGATAAAACAAAAAAAACCGTGTATTTTTCTTCTCTTGGATTGTATAAAGGGACATTTAAATGAACAAACGATTAATATTATTAGCTTTATTCCTTGGCGCGACATTAACAGCATGTGGCGGTTCAGGGGGGTCAAGCGCTACCGCTAACAACAATAACAGCAGTGATAGCAATAATAATACTGGTACGGATAACTCAACCGACAACAATAACTCCAACACAGATAACACCCAGCTTGAGGCAAAGATAAGCCCAATTCAGTCAGTTTATACCGGCTCTACGGTTAAGCTAATAGGAACCAGCAGCGTGGTTTCTGCTAACGCCACTGTGGCATGGTCAATCACAGCAAAGCCGCAAAACAGTACGGCACAAATAGCTGACAAAAGCAGTCTATTGAACGAGTTTGTTGCCGATGTAGCAGGTAATTATGAAGTTCAACTGACCATAAAGTCTGACTCACAAGAGTCAACGGCTAAAGCGTCAGTCAAGGTGACCGATAAACCTGTTGAGCCCACTAATCGCGCCCCAACAGCGGTAATTACTCCTTTTAAAGAACGCGCGGTAAAAAGTGAACAAGTCACACTAAGCGCGAAAGACAGCTCAGATCCCGATGGCGACCGCCTTTCTTATAAATGGCAAGTGAGCAGCGCTAACAATGCGTTAGACTTTCACCTTATCAACCCAGAAGGGGAATATGCCGTTTTTGCAGGAAGAGACTATGGCGTATTCACGATTAGCTTAACAGTGCATGACGGCAAAACCTACTCAGAAACCGTCACCAAACAGATAGAAGTGTATGACGACAGGCCAGAGCTTAAAGCTGTTATTTCCGCCCCAACAGAGGTCATATTAGGGTCGGTAAACTTTGTTGAGCTTAAAAGCGAGGGTAGTCAGTATCCGCGCGCGGTAACACCGCTTTGGAGTTTTGACAGCAAACCAAGCGGTAGCCAAGCAAAAATGGCAACACCAAGTGGCTTTATTACCTCTGCTCAACTAGATAAACCGGGGCAATATCAGATCCGTTTTAGTCTTAAAGACGAGTATGGCCGTGTGAGCGAAGCTACCCACACAATAACAGCAAAATATGGCGAAGCACGCACACCGCTGGTATTCGTTGATGCGCCAGAGTCAACCAAAATCAACGAGGCTATTGAGCTCAGCGCAAAACGTAGCACAGACGCAAGTGGTAGACCGCTTACTTACGCTTGGACATTTGAACCAAGAGAGCCGGGGTTAACGTATTCTGTTAGCAATGAGAATACCGACACGGTAACCTTTACACCTCATGGAGAAGGTTATTACCGTTATTCTGTGAAGGTAAGTAACGGCGAGCTAAGTGACACCGCCACAGGTATGGTGAAAGCAACTCCGGAAAATAATGAACCCACGGTATCGATTAGCCCAAGAATTTCGGTCGCACTAGAAGGGCAAACGAAAGTATTTGAGATCTCAGCTGAAGATAAAGACGGTGATCCACTCACTTACCAATGGTCATTTTCAGCCAAGCCAGAAAGCAGCACTGCGGTAATTAACGGCAGTGACAATCGCGCGTCAATTACCTTTAATGAAGTGGGTAATTATGTACTGAACTGCACTGTTTCTGATGGAAAGGTCGATGTTGATATTTCTGCGTTTATCCAAGTTCGTGCAGTTCAAAATGGTGCACCAACCATTGCCGCACTGGACGCTCAAGGGATGCTGAAAGTAGGCACTGAGGTGCAGCTCACCTCAGCAGTCATTGACGCCGACAGTCACACACAACACTTGACTTATTTTTGGACGGTCACCGAGCCGTCAGGGAAAGTGATTGAAGGCGCTGCTGTAAACGATGCAACACTGCGTTTCACTCCAGCGGTATCTGGCGACCACCAAGTAAAACTCAGCGTTGTAGATGAAAAATCTGCCGCAGTTGCAACTAAAGTCGTCACGCTGTCGGTTGAGTAAAGCTGCCAAACGACCATTTTTAGGCTTACGTGTTCAACCATGAGCACTTAAGCCTTTTCATTACCCTAAACGCTCAGGTAAACAGCAAGATAACTTGTGATATTTAAGCAAGGTCGATTACATCGGAGCCGCACTTGGAGTCAAGTGGCGCAGCTCCATATTGCTAATATGCGTTCCAGCAGAGTCTTCAGGGCCAATTTCATCATACGCTGATTCCACCCTAAGATATGCCTGTGTTGCACCTAACTCCGCCAGCTTTGTTTCTGCTTCTCGAAGCGAATTAAATGGCGTTAGTTTGCCCTCAGCGTACATTAAAATGTGCAAGTTACCATCGGCATCCTGACCACCAGCTAAGTAGTGATTTGAATCGGCATAGCTTAATACAATGGCATGTAATTCGTTGTTGGCAATTTTTTCTTTCAGTGTCGCAGCTAGCATAGTGCTCTCCTCGTTTAACTGGCTATTAATTAAACGGCTCACTGACAAATTTGGTTCACCTTTGGCGTTTTTCCTTCATGACATGGGATGGCGTAATAGGTTTGGAACAGCGTGAATTGGCGCTTTGATGCGCCAATCCATTTTTGCCTACTTGTTATTCATATCGTAGGATTGAGGCAGGTCGCGTCCTAGTCGTTTTTACGATAAGTATCGCAACCGTCAGCCAAGTCACCAAGGCCACCGAGATTGCAGCAACGCCGTATACCCACAGCGCTTGCTCAATACGATCGTTAAAGTTTGCTAACCAGTCTCCCACCAGCCAGTATGCCAAGGGAAAAGCAATCAAGATGCCAATCACAACCAAGAACAAAAACTCCTTCGCCAACAAGTTCGCAATACTAATTCGTGATGCGCCTAGCACTTTACGTACTGCGACTTCTTTTTGTCGCTTTAGCATAGTAAATGAAGTTAGCCCAACAACACCGAGCATTGCCAACCCCAGAACCAATAAACTAAATGCCTGAATAATATGAATGAAACGGCTATCTTCATTAAAATTTGCACTAAAGTTAGCGCCAATATCTTCAATTTCAGGCTCATATATGCCCAGCCTTGATGCTAACAACTGTGTAAGTTGCTGAGTAACATACTGTTGCTGCGACTTTTCTACTTCGACCACAATGGCAGCAGTGGGTACTAAACTGTAGCCAGGCAAAAACATAGCCATGGTTTTGTTTCGCTTTGCATTTCCTATTTGTAGCTCTTTCACCACCCCGACAACTGTCATGGTCATCGTGCCACGCTGCATAGACTGCCCAATCATCTGATCGGGCGTGTCAAACCCCGCTAGTTTTGTCACAGACTCGGTGACAATAACACTAACAGACGCCTCTCCGTCTTTGCGCACATACCAGTCTGAGGCAAATTGAGGGGTAAAATCTCTGCCTGCAACCAAGGTCAAACCCAGTTGCGATACTGCATTAAATCCTACTCCAATACCCGCGATTGACTCAGGAGATACTTCGCCGTTTGGTAGGGTGGGTTTAAAACTATATTGAATGTCATGGGTTAAGTCCGTATCTAGGGGGCCAACTTGTTTAACTCCTGCAATCTTTTCAATTGCATCTAGCAAAGGTGAATGAGGGCCTGACAACACTTCGTTTTTAGGTAGCGCCCTGATATATAGGCGGTTTTCAGCATCATATCCTGGTGACAAGGTCTGCAAAAAGCTTAATTGTTGTGGCAACGTGATGGCACCAACAATCAGGGCTGTTGCAATGACAAACTGTGACACCAGTAAAACCTTACGCAGCCACACAGCTCCTCCCGATGCAGACGTGTCACCTTGCAACATTACTTTAGGGCTCAAGCGAGAAAGATACAAAGCAGGATAAATCCCAGCCAATAAGCTCACGCTCAGAGAGAGCAGCATTAATAAACCACCTTGCCAGCTAAAAAAAGCAAATTGCAGCGTTCTATCCACAAGGTAGTTGAACCAAGGTAAGCTCAACTCAATAACCGCAGCACCTATAATACAAGTGACAATCGCAATTAGCAGATACTCACAAAGAAACTGCCAAAAGAGTTGGCCGCTAGAAGCGCCCAGAGACTTTCTGATCCCCACTTCTTTAATGCGGCTACCACTTTGCGCAATACTGAGATTGATAAAATTGATAGCTGCTACACATAAAAGCGCGATACTCAGTATGATACTGGCAATAATCGCTTGTGGATTGCCGCCGGATCGCATCTCCGATAGGGCATCATGATATAAATGTAGATCAGCAAGTGGGGCTAAATTAACAGAAAGTATGCCCCTTTCTCCCTCCATCACAAACAATTCAGTGATCTCGTCTGCAAAAGTGGCAATATCCACCATCGTATTAAGACGCAAGTACACATAGTGCATGTGCATATACAAGTTTTCACTCGTTTTTTTGGAGTGGATCAGGCTATCAAAAGCAAAATGGGTGTTTAGGGGAAGATCTTCAAAAACCGCTGCCACCGTATATACACCATATTGATAATGTAAGCGCTGCCCAACAACGTCAACACGGCCAAATAGGCGCATCGCTTCTGAGCGGCTCAGTACCAGCTGTTCTGGCGTACTCAAGGCAAGCTCGATATTACCATCAAGCACTTTGAGATCGATAAAATCTAAGATATTACTTGAAGCAACATAGAGATTATTAAGCTGAAACTGATTTTCGCCAGCGCTCACGTACCCCAATGCAGGATCATGATTTTTTGCTTTAAATAACGCAAATATATCTTCAACCTGTGTGAGATCTTTGGCTTCTAGCAAGCGCGGATAGTTAATTGTTGGCACAGTACCGAGCCCTAACGACGAAAAGTCGGCCTCGGCACGAACCACCCGCTCGGCATTAGGCTGAAATGTATCAAAAGAAAGCTCATGCAAAGTGTAAAGTAAAATGAGGAGTGCAGCAGACACCCCTATAGAAAACCCTAATACATTGAGTATAAAGTGTAACTTTTGCTTTTTTGCAACCCGCAACGCAGTGTGTAAATTGGCAATAATCATTTTTCTTCCTTAGCCCTTAAGCACCTTTTACTCATAACGTAAAATTAATGACGGACGCATACTTGCGGCTTTAAATGCAAGCGTCGCAACCGTTAGCCAGGTGATCCCCGCGACCGCGAATGCCGCAATGCCATACACCCAAAAGTCTTGAGTAATACGGTCATTAAAGTTTGCAAGCCAATCTCCTACTAACCAATATGTAACCGGATAGGCAATAGCGACACTCACCGCAACTAGCATTAAAAACTCTTTTGCTAGAATATTAACGATACTGACTCTTGATGCTCCCAGCACTTTACGAACCGCAACTTCTTTTTGTCGACGTACCGTTGCAAAAGAAGCCAAACCAAATGTGCCCAAACACGTTAAAAACACAGCCAAAGTGGTAAAAATCAGCACCACTTGTGAGACTCGTTCATCTGCTTTTAGTACTGCTTTGTAGTTATCTTCCAACAGATTGATTTTTGGTTCGTAAAGATCAGCAACGTCTGCTAACGCCGCCGTGACTTGGGTGGTAATTTCAGGCAAACGGTGCGGGTTTATCGTTAAAATCAGCTCTGAAACTGATGATAAATAGCTAAATCCACATAAAAACATGATATTACTGCTGGCATCTTTGGTATTACCAACTTTGACATCCTCAACCACACCAACAACCAACATATCCACACTGCGACCCGTATCTTTGATGGTTTTGCCTATGATATCGGCGACATTGTGATAGCCCGCCTGCTTGGCCACTTGTTCACTGATAATTGTGCTGACTTTCGTGACGCCATTTTCTCGATACGCCCAATCACTGCTATATTCAGGGCTAAAGTCGCGTCCTGCCAATAACGTTAACCCCAACCCTTTAACAATATTGAACCCTGAGCCAATCACAGGGGTTAAACTTTGGGACGCTTCTCCATTAGGCCACGTTGGCTGTAGCGTGTTATTAATTGATACGGTCAGACGGGTATCCAGTATCGTTGCTAATTCGACTCCTTCGATGGCAGTAATGCGATTTACCAATGAGCTTGGTTGCTTGGTGAATACGTCCTCAACAGGCAGTTCCGAGATGACTAAACGCTGCTTTGTTTGATAGCCCAAAGGTAAGCTTTGTAAATGCGCAAGCTGTTGCAATAACGTTGCTGATGCAATGATCAAACCGATAGATAGAGAGGCTTGCAGAGTAAGTAAGCTCTTACGTACAAAAATAGCAGTATTACCACGCTGAAGATCGCCACTCAGTACTCGCTTGGCACTAAATGACGACATAAAAAATGCAGGGTATAGACCAGCTAAAATCCCAACACTCATCGCTACCACAAAAATCGCACCACCAAAAGGTGAAATATAATCAATAAACAAAGCACGGTCGACCAAGCCATTAAAACTCGGTAATAATAGCTCTACCAACACACAGGCCAGTATGGTTGAGAAGAGTGCAACAAGTACCGACTCAGATAAAAACTGGATCACTAACTGCGTTTTACTCGCACCCAGCGCCTTGCGTACCCCTACTTCTTTAGCTCGTTTTGCGGATTGGGCTACGGTCATATTGATAAAGTTAAAGCTTGCAATCAAAATCAACAGCACACTTAACCCCACACAAATCATGACCACCTGCTTCGCACCACCGGCTTTCATTTCAAACGGTGACTTAGCCGTTAAGTGCAGTGCAAATAGCGGATGTAGGTTAATCGAGATTTTGCCCGCCATCTCTTCATAGTAGTAGCGCTCTGAGAGGGTCTTTTCCAATGCAGCAACATCGGTATTGGGTGCAAGACGCACATACACATAGCTACTATTCATGCCAAGCTTAGTGGGGTCATGCTTTACGTGAACAAGGTTTTTAAATGCAAAGTGGGTGTTATCAGGGAGATCTGCAAATACAGCTCGTACCGTGTATTGACCACTTTGATGTTGTAAGGTGTTACCAATGATACCAACACTACCAAATATTCTTAGCGCTTCAGATTCGCTCAACGCAATGCTGTTTGGCGTACTCAAAGCATTTTTCAAGTCTCCTGATAATGTGCTTATATCAATAAAGCTTTCAATATTTGGCGTCGCACCGTAAAGCGCATTTAGCTTGTACCCCTGCTCTCCCACTCGAACATCCACCATCGCCTCACGGGTAAGCTCTACCATGGTCAAACCAAACACGTCTTCAACTTGGCTATACTCAAGCGCTAGTTTTGCATTGGAATAATTAAAAATAGGCACAACAGCCAACCCTAATTCAGAAAAATCTTGGCTGATCCGATAGACACGATCCGCATTTGGCTGCTGGCTATCATAAGAAAGCTCATTTTTTGCAAACAAAGCCACTAAAATAGCCGCTGCTAACCCTACGCTCAAACCTAAAACATTCAGCACAAAGTGCTGTTTTTGCTGCTTAAAAGCACGCAGCGCTGTAACAAGATAGTTCGCTATCATTATGCTACCTCACTTTTCGGGGGCTGCCCTTGTGCATTCGCTTTGTCTAGCATGACTTGGCCATCAAGTAAGCGCACAAGCCGGTCGGCATAACCGCCTTCTTTTTCAGAGTGTGTCACCATGATCACCGTGGTGCCTTCGCGATTTAACTCGCGCAACATCGCCATGACTTCTTCACCATTTTTTGAGTCTAAGTTACCTGTCGGTTCATCCGCTAAGATAAGCTTTGGATTGATCACCAGTGCTCTTGCAACGGCCACACGCTGCTGCTGACCACCAGACAGTTGCTGTGGTAAATGGTCGGCACGATGATCAATCGCAACGCGTTTCAAGATTTGTTCTACACGCTGCTTACGTTCCTTTTTCGAGATGTTTTGGTATTGCAGCGGCAGCTCTACATTTTCAAATACCGTCAGCTCATCAATTAAGTTAAAGCTTTGAAAAACAAACCCTATGGATGCTTTGCGCAGTTGTGAAAGCTGCTTTTCGCTATAACCGGCAATATCAGTACCAGCAAATTCAAACTGACCCGAAGTCGGAGAATCCAACATACCAAGGATAGACAGCAATGTTGATTTACCGCAGCCAGATGGGCCCATGATAGCGACAAACTCACCTTCATTAACCACTAAATTGATATTGTTCAGCGCAGTTGTTTCAATGTCTTGAGTACGAAATACACGGTTTAGATTAGTTAGTTTTATCATTGTTATATCCTTAGAAATGTAGTTGTTGCGCTTTGTCGAAGTTGCTATAGCTTGAGGTGATCACTTGCTCACCAGGTGTGAGGCCGTCTAACACTTCGTAATAATCTTGATTCTTTTTGCCTAGGCGAATGTCACGACGCTGTGCAGTTTTGCCATCATGAGACAAGACATACACCCAATTACCGCCTGAGCTGGTAAAAAATGCACCGCGCTTCAGCAGTACCGCATTTTCTTTATTGCCGCCGAGCATAAGTTCAATGTCTATACTTTGCCCGCGTTTAATATCACTTTGGCCACTCGGTAAAGCGACCTCGATTTGAAACTGTGACTGCGACACTCGGCTATCAATTTTGCTGACCTTGGCGTGAACCGAGCCACTGTCTAACATCACATTGACTGCCATCTCAGGTTGTACTTGATTTAAGTAAAACTCATCGAGGCGGACAACCAGCTTGTATTCATTTGGAATATCAATTTGACCTAAACGCGCCCCTTTGCCTTTGGACTCACCAATTTCAACATCTAGCTCGCTCAGGTATCCAGAAACAGGGGCTTTAATCAGCAAATTCTCAAGATTCTTACGCGCAAACTGTAGGTTTTTTTGCAGCATGTCAGCACTGTCTTCTAATTGCTCCACTTGTACCTGACGAATTGAATTCTCTTGTGCTTGGCGCTCTAATGTTAACTCTTTGCGCGCTTTGTAGTAGGTGAGATCATCTTCAATTTCAGAGAGCCTATCGGTTGCCAACACGCCCTTTTCAACAAGCGGCTTTGACTGTTTATAACGACGTTCTAAATGGCTAATTTGTAAGTCAATTTCCAGCAAGTCACGGCGTAAATTAAGGCGACTGGTTTCCATCGTCATTTGGGTGTTTCTTAGGAAGTTAAGCTGTTCAGTTACCTGCGCTTCTCGGCTCATGACATCTAGCTGCAAGCTGGTATTGCTCAGTCTTACTAACGGCTGACCGGCTTCCACATATTCGCCCTGCTCGACTAAACGTTCTTCAACTTGACCACCTGCAATGGTATCGAGATAAACCGTTGTCTTTGGTACAACTTGACCACGCAAACTGAGGGCATCAATAAATGCACCTTTGCTGACGGTAGCGACCGTGACGCTACTGAGCGATAAGTTTTGACTACGACCGGAAGAAGCGGTGTTGGTAAAGGCAAATGCAGCCGCAGCAACGCCTAATAGCACGCCCCCTGCAATCACTTTTTTTAGATGTTTTTGTAATCCTGAACGTTCAATTTTCTTATCCATAATCACACCTCTTGTTCTATGTCGGTTAGCTTATTTCTTGTTATATCTGTAACTGTTATCAAGCTCTGTGCCAAAGTGATAATTAATTTAAATAACAATAACTTAATAGAGAAAAAAGAATATCCCCAGACCAAGAGTGTCCGAAAATAGAACACTTTAAATTGCTTAGCCTGTCCATAAATGAACACTTTTCGTGGACGCCACTTGAGCGAATGCGGTACGCTAAAAGAAAAACAAAGCACTCAGGATATGAAGCAGGAAGGCACCGTATTAATCGTTGATGACAACACCGATATTCTCATTGCAGCAAAACTGTTGCTGAAGAAGCACTATCAACAAGTCCTCACAACAGATAATCCGTTTGATATTGAAGCGCAAATCAACGCGCAACAAATAGACGTGATCTTACTGGATATGAACTTTAGTCAAGACGCAATCAGTGGCAAAGAAGGGTTTTACTGGTTACAGAAAATCGTCGCACAAGACCCAAGCATTGTAGTGCTGCTAATGACTGCCTACGGCGATATACAACTTGCCGTTGATGCTATTAAAGCCGGTGCCGCTGATTTTATCGCTAAACCATGGCAAAACGATCAGCTTCTTGGTGCTGTTGCGGCTGCCTTCGCGCACGCCAAAGATAAACAACAAGTAGGTAAATTAACTCGCCAGACCCAAGGGCTGAACCAAGCGCTCAATCAATCTGGAGGTCATCAATTTTCCTTTTTAGGTCAAAGTCCGGCGATGCAAGCGGTGTTTCGCACTATTGAGCGCGCTGCGCAAACTGACGCTAATATTTTGATAACTGGTGAAAGTGGTACTGGTAAAGAGCTTGCCGCACATGCAATTCATCAGGCGAGTATGCGTCATCACAATGCCTTTATTAGTCTTGATATGGGCTCAGTCTCCGAGAGTTTGTTCGAAAGTGAGCTATTTGGGCATAAAAAAGGCGCATTTACCGATGCCAAAAGTGATAAGGTTGGTCGTTTCGAGTTGGCACATCAAGGCAGTTTATTTTTAGATGAGCTGGGTAATCTCCCCCTTGCCCAACAAGCGACATTGTTGGCAGCGTTACAAAATCGACAAGTGACGCCGGTAGGAGGCAGTAAGCCCATTTCTGTAGATATACGGCTTATCTGTGCCACCAATGATAACCTTCAACAAGCCGTTGACGAAGGTCGATTTAGACAAGATTTATTGTATCGGATCAACACCATAGAGATCCGCCTCCCGCCCCTGCGTGAGCGCGCTGAGGATATTCCGCTGTTGGTGGATTATTACTTAGCCCACTTTTGCCAAAAATATAAAAGACAACTTGAGGTAAACCCGATGGATATACAAAGCCTACAAGCATATCCATGGCCGGGTAACGTAAGAGAGTTGGCACATGCGATAGAGCGTGCGGTGATCTTAAGTGAAAGTGAATACTTGGACATCAGCACAGTTATCAATACCGCAGCGCGCCCGTCGCCCTCAACCGACTCCAAAGGGAGAGACGATACCCAGATAACTGACACCTTCAACCTAGAGGAAATCGAACAGCGCACGGTACGGGCAGCGTTAAAGCACTATCAAGGTAACGTATCAAGTGCAGCAAAAGCACTTGGTTTAACGCGCGGTGCCATGTATCGACGATTAGATAAGTATAACTTGTAGGTTGCACGATATGGTTCGCTTAACCCAGCACCCAACTGTCATTTTCATGCTCACTATTTTTGCGCTATTACTGAGCAGCGGTGCTTCACTTTGTTTGTATATACAAGTAGGATTCTCAGCAACATGGCTCCTCATTACCCTAATTGCTGGTGCCTTTGTGCTGTCTTTGTATTATCAATTTAATAAGCAAAACAAGCATATGCGCTTTGTACTTAAGTCTCTTGCTAACGGTGATAGCTCCCTAGGTTTAAGTCAACATCATCCCATGCGAACACTCTTGGAAGAAATAAAAGATAGGATCCAAAGCGCGCACTTTATTGCCCAGCAGCAAGCACATTTCTTACAAACGCTATTAGTTCATATTGACTTAGCGGTGCTGGTTTTTGACAACAAAGGGAATGTCATTGAGTCCAACCCAGCAGCACCTCGCTTGCTCGGAAAAACCATTAATCATATTGAGGACTTAGCGCATATAGCACCACTGATCCATGAATGTGATAACCGCTTAAAAACAATCGCGAATTGGCAGTATGGTGAGCAACAAGACAACTTGTCTATACAAATAACATCAGCGCAGATCCAAGGCCAGATCCGTAAAATAGTAACGCTACAATCCATTAAAGACGCACTGCAAAATAAAGAGCAACAAGCATACAAGCGCCTGACTAAAGTGCTCACCCACGAAGTAGCCAATTCTATTACTCCATTAGCCTCCATTGCGCAAACCTGTGAAAGCTTATTGCCTGAATCCTTAAGTTTTGACGACAAAGAAGATAAACAGGATCTTGCACTCGCGCTTCGTACTCTTGCAAAACGGACAGAGTACCTCGGTGAATTCATCGCCCGCTTTAGAAAAGTCAGCAGCCTACCAAGCCCCGAATTACAACCTTGCCAACTCGCAACTTTGGTGAAAGGGATTTATCAACTACATCAACCCAGCTGTGACGCCGCAGGCCTTAGCATAAAACTAGATGTTCACCATGATCAGTTAGTGATGCTGGACCCAGCACAAATAGAGCAAGTACTTATCAACTTACTTAAAAATGCGATGGAGGCATTGCATCATCAATCAGCCCAGTCACCTCAACAACCCCCATTTATTGTGCTAAAAACTGGCGTCAATGGCACAGGTCAGCATTACATTGAAATCAGCGACAACGGCCCAGGTATCGCAGAGCATGTCGTAGATATGATTTTCGTACCATTTTTTACCACTAAGCAGCAAGGGTCGGGGATCGGGTTAAGCTTATCGCGACAAATCATGCTCAACCATGGTGGCGAATTAGTATACATACAACGTAAGCAAGGAGCCTGTTTTCGCTGCGTGTTTGGTTAATACGCAGGACTCAGCTTCGCGCTTAAGCGTAATTTGAACAAGATTAAAGAAAGGAAAAGCATAGCAGGCAATACTCAGCCTACCGCGCTTTAAGAACCAGATGGCTAGGCAAGTACTCATAGCGCCTACCGACTGTCATTGATTTGCCAAAACCACGAGGCTAAATGACATTATCAAAGCTGCTACTTATTCAAACTTCAGATTAAATAATCCGTAAGATAAGTGGTAGCAATAACAAACAGCCCAGTCCCCAAATGAACTTATTGCTTGTTAGCGAATTAGCACGATACCCCATCACCACTGCAAAGGAACCCAACTTTGGTACCAGCCAAAACAACAACCCCGAAAATAACAGAGTTCCTATGATCACGACCAAGCTCTCTAACAAACCACCTAGCTGATACCGGCTAAGCCAAAGCGCTAAGACAATGATCACACTTTGATGCCAGAGATAAATAGGAAACACCGCTTTATTGAGTCTCGTAAGCAGTGGATGAGAACGGGTAAGATAACGCGCTGCCAATGCTAATACCAACAAAACAGCACACACGCGCTGTAAAACCAAAATAATGCTACCACACCAAACAATGAAAGGAGTTAGCGAGTCTTGCAACCAGTAAAAGTGATATAAAAGCAGTATAATCATCGCATTAAGTGTAAAAATCCATATCAACATTTTACTGTGGCAAGTCAGCCAAGCCCAAAAATGTTGCCGTTTGGCAAGCAGGTAACCGGCAAGCAAAAACACAAACCCTTGAAATTCTCTTTGGCTATCTCCCGCCAGTGCTAACTGAGCCCAAAGTAAACTTGCACCGCCCAGTATGCTCAACGCGTAAGTTGACCAACGTAACGCTCTCAAATGCAGAAACATTACGTGAAGCTTTGAGGTCAAAACAATATGCAGCACAGCAAGAAGCACAGTAAAGCACCATAGCGCTCGCAAATACCAAAGATGGTTAACGTCTACATGAGGCCAAATACCGCGTTGATATTGACTAAACAAAGGGCTGTCTAGCTCAATAAAGTGTTTGTAGAAGTCGACATATCCAAATGTTAATCCAGCATTTTGCTGCATTTCAGCGAAAAGTTGCACAGGAACAACGACCCATATACCGAATAACAGTGGCAGTAATAACAAAGGCGTGCGAAAGAGTACCGTGTTACCAGCCCCTTGTTTATCAAAAATGTATCTAAGCGCAACACCAGAGATAAACCAGATCAGCAACATTCGCCATGGCGAGATCAGTAACATTAAATATTCTAGCCACACCGATGAATAAGCACTCTTGTAGTGAAAACCCCAATTAGGTATGTATAACATGGCGGTGTGATAAAAAATGAGTATCGTAAATGCAATAACACGTAGCCAGTCCAGCTCTACTCGCCTGTTTAAATGCTCCATCTTGCTTTCTTTTTAGAAGTAAATTTATCTCCAGGATGCGCCAAAACGGTATATAAAAAAGCAAACATTTGCTTATATAACAATAACTAGGGATAAGCCGTGGAATAGTGGGATAAAATAAGTGACCGCTTTGCGTCCAGTTGCTAGAGTAAAAGAAAAAATTAAACCATGATGTTTTCACGTACCTTTATTCAGCAATATCATCCGTTGATGGCTATCGTGCTTCTCGCCCTCTTTCTGGCGATTAATAACACCTTAAACGCCATTACTCAGATCATGGATGCCAAACGAGATGCAATGCTCGATTTTGCGCTGTGGGAACCATTTGTGTGGGAATATACCAGTGCAGCTGCCAGTCTAACCTTAATTCCTGCCATATCTTGGTATTTAAACGCGTTTCCTTGGCAGTGGCATAAACCTGTTAACGTCGCTTTTAGCTTTTTTATTGCCTCACTGTTATTTTGTTGTGGCCATGTTGGCATCATGGTGTTATTACGCGAAACGATTTATTTTAGCTTGCAACTAGATTACAACTTCCACCTTTCTTGGTTTGAACTTATCTATGAATATCAAAAAGATGCTTGGAGTTTTGTGTTCTTTATCGCACTCATAAAAGCTTATCAATTTAGTGTCTCTCATATGCTCGGCGAAGCATCACCGATAAAGCAGCAAAGTGATGACGATGAAGCACTCCAAAAACCAATTCATCATTTGTTGGTACGTAAACTTGGTAAAGAGTTTATCGTTAAAGTTGAAGAGGTTGAGTGGTTACAATCGTCTGGAAATTACGTCAATCTACACGTAAATGGTCGCATTTATCCGCTACGCTCAACGCTTTGTGCATTATGTCAGCGCTTAGACCCAGTAGGCTTTATTCGCATCCATCGCTCTTTTGCTATTAATGTCTCTCAAGTAGTGAGTATTACGCCACTCGCCAGCGGTGACAGCGAAATCACATTGCAAAGTGGGAAAGTCTTAACGCTTTCGCGAACCTATAAAGCCCAATTTAAGCAACAGCTACGTCTTGAATAAGTGAACAATACGCAATCATCACGCTACTAAAGTTGATTGCGTCAATATTATTGCTCAATGCTAAATACTGTAACGCTAAAGTTCATTTTGTATCCATTTCATCGCTCTACACTACACAGCCGCAGCAAGTAAGGTGTCTATTTTTGCATTTGCACCGAACTTATATACAATCTTATGTGGTTCAGGCTCTCTACATGGACTGCATAATAAAAGGATAATAAAAAGGCGCTATGAAAAACCTTATCACTCCACTACTCGTTGGGATTTTACTGCTAAATGGCTGTAGTCAAATACAACACCCTCAGCAGCATGAATCAAGGCCAGATAACGCTGCAAAAGCAAGCGTTGAAAAGCCAAAAAATGTTGTGAAAAAGGAAGTAAAGGCCACAGATAACACACCATATGATCCGCTCAAAACGGATGACTTATGGCTTCGAATTAAACACCAGCTCAGCTTTGCTGATTCCAACGACAAACGCGTAACGCAGCGAATTGACTGGTATCTCAAGCACCCAAACTATATGGATACCATCAGCGAACGTGCAGCGCCTTTATTGTATTATTTAGTTGAAGAAGTGGAAAAACGCGGTCTGCCCATAGAGCTTGCCTTGATGCCATTAATCGAGAGCGATTTTAACACCCAAGCCTACTCCCATAAACATGCCTCGGGGTTGTGGCAACTCACCCCCCTGATTGCCAAGCATTATGGTGCCAAGATCAATGCTTGGTATGATGGTCGCCAAGATATTGTCGATTCGACCCGGGTTGCATTGGACTTTTTGCAGTACCTACACAAGCGTTTTGATGGTGATTGGTATCATGCTATTGCCGCTTATAATACCGGTGAAGGCCGAGTGCTCGCAGCCATTGAACGTAATAAAAAAGCAGGTAAACCAACTGACTTTTTTCATTTGAAGCTCCCGCGCCAAACCAGACACTACGTACCCAAATTACTTGCAGCCTCACAGTTGCTAAAGCATGACTTGATGAAGTTTCCTAAGATCCCCAACCGTTCGTTAATCAGCGTTATCAAACTTGAGCAGCAGGCGGTTTTATCAGACCTCAAAGGCTGGAAAGAAGTAGAGATACTAAACCCAGGATATGCGCGTTTTCCTGCATTGCTTGCAGGCCCTGAGCATATAGTCATCCCAACAGCACGGGTGTCGGAGTGGCAAAACATGCTCGCCAGTTTACCAAAAGTGCCAGCTGATACTTGGCAGCAGTACACCATTCGTCGTGGTGACTCCCTCAGTAGCATCGCAAAACGCTACTCAGTCACGGTGGCTGAGTTAAAGGTTTTCAATCAATTAAAAAGCGACCGGATCCGTGCTGGCAAAACGCTGATTTTACCTATCTTAGCTGACAAACAGCTGGACTATCGTGTTAAACGCGGTGATAGTTTATGGCGCATTGCAAAACAATTTAATGTGAGCGTTGCCAAGCTCAAGCATTGGAACCAGCTGTCATCCGACACGCTGAATATTGGCGATACTTTACAAGTATTCCTATCACCATAATCCCAGATACGCATAGGATGAACATGTCAGAACATAATAATAATAATAATGTACCTTCTGAGCACAACAGCGACACGACCACGAGTGCGCTATTAACACCACAGCCTCACAAGAACAGGCAAACGCATGGGCGGTTCAAGCTATCTCGCTCAAAGATGAACACCATTTTAGCGCTTTGCGCGATGTTTATTTCTGCGGCCTCTTTTTATGCCACGTACTTGCAAGCCAAAGCGGCACAAGAGCAGGTTTCAGCTGCTGAAAAACAACTAAAAACGGAAACCTGGCCTTGGTTGCAATTTAGCTACAGTAATTTTGATTTAGACTCGACACAAGCCACTATTCGAGTCGACATTCGTAACTCAGGCACCGGCCCCGCAGTGATCCATCACATCAAATACGAATTGGATGGTGAAACCTATTATGATGTCACCGAGTTAATGGATGCCTGTTGCAATCTACATGCTTATCAAGCGGCATTAAGAGACGCACAAGATGAAGAGTCTAACATCAACTATCTAAAAAAGTTTGGCTGGTATGTCTCTAGCGAGCCACAAAAAATTCTACTTGCCGATGGTGATAGTTTTAATATCTTCACCATGCCAAAGAGTAATTTTAATCGTGGATTATGGGATAAAATTGATGATCATAAATCTGTTTTCAAAGCACAGGCCTGTTACTGCTCTATACTTAAAGAATGCTATGTCACCAACGAGAAAGCGGTGATCACTGAGGTACCCAGTTGTTCGACCATACCGACAAGTTCTATCAACAAGTAATACATCACCTACTGCAATTTGAAGGTGAGGTATTTCACCTTTATTTAGACGTAAATGGTAATCCAACCATAGGCGTTGGTTTTCATATGCAAACTATTGAGCAATTTTGTCAGCTGCCGATGCAGGACAGACGCGCTAAGCGTGCTGCAACCTTGCAACAAAAGCACGATGAGTACCGTCGGATTAAAAGCAAGCCCACAGGCTACAAGGCTTCTTGGTATGCACAATATACTGAACTGACACTACCTCCGAGCGCCTCAAAACAGCTACTGATCAAACACATTCAAGGTTTTGAGAGTGCACTGGCACACTTTCTCGAGCAACAAGCTGTTGGCTGTATTCCTTATCACAAGCTCCCAACACCCGCGAAGCATGCACTTCTTGATATGGCTTATAACCTAGGGACAAACAAACTGTTTTTGGCGTTTCCTAAGTTGATTAATGCCATCAGTACACAAGACTGGAAACAGGCAAGCCAAGAGTGTAGCCGCCTCCATATTAGCCCTGCTCGAAATGAAGCAACTAAACGCTTGTTCCTTAACTGTCGTAAATACAACCGCTATCAGCTGGGATGGTTTAGCACCTTGCTTGAAAAGTTTAAACGCTGGTTATATTAACCCTCAGCTGAGAAAAAACGACGCGATAGGGTCGTAGATCAAGCCCTGCGTATTACGGTGAGAGTGGTAGAGGTGAAATTTTTTTACCGTCAGCGAAAAGGGCGCTATTGGAGTTGCCACAGTCGGCTCTGGCTTACAATTTCTAAATAACGTGATATGGGGTGAGAATGGATGCGGGTTATGATACAAGTCGCACTTTTCTCCAAAAGCGCGTAGCGGGTTGGCTAAATCTAGCAAGGCTTGTGGCTTTTGCTCCGGCTTTAAATAAAAAATACCATTGTGCTGCCAGTAACCATGTTCGTTAAATGACAGCATAAATTTAGGCACCGTTAGGGTGCTGGCAAAATCACACAGTTCGGCCACTTTTGACTCTTCCACCATAGCCAGAAATGCCAGTGTAAGATGCCAATTATTCGGTTGTGTATTGGCTTTGCTGGCACTCACGCTATCGACTAGCCACTGGCCGATATGTGCGCGAGCGTCGTCATCCATGCCAATACCAAAAAATAATCGCTTTTGCATCTCACACCTTTACCTTAAGGTTTAACTAACCGTTTCCCTACTAAAGTTAGCATAATCCCAGCAGAGAAACACAATAAGCCAATAAATTGCAGCCAGGCATTTTCTGCTCGCTCACTAAATGTAGGCCCTTGAAAACGATAATGCCTTCTACCATCGGTTACCGATTCGGTATAAGCACTTCCTCTGTAATCTGATAAAAATACTGTTTTTTTGTCTAAGCGCTTTGCCATGGCAAGCTGAACTTGCTCAAAAAACTCACGGTCACCATTCTTACTTTGAGGAACGAGATATGCGTGCCATTTGTTGTATAACTCAACGGGCTCGCCAGCTTGCAATACTCCCTGAGATTGATATTCAAACAGTTTTTCACTAAAAAAAGTCTGTTTGTAGCCACTCCAAAATAGCCCTACACCGAGAGACACTAACAACACTGCTAGCATTGCAAGTTGCTTATATTGCTTTTGTTTTGATTGTTGATGTTGCTTATACCAATACTCTATATCTGGTATTTGGCTTAGTTCTTCCCGCTTTCCTTGTGCTGATAAGGTTTGCATACATTCATCTAAAGATAAATTAAGCGAAGTCAGTAACTTTCTAAATACCTCATTAGAAGGTACAGACTTGTCGTTTTCTAGTTTCGATAAATAGCTTTGCTCAACGCACATTTGCTCTGCTAGCTGTGGTTGGCTCAAGCCTCTTTGTGTACGGATCTGTTTAATAAAGTGTCCTAGTGTCATCACGGTCATCCTCGTTTATTATTGTTGCGACCCGGCACATTCTTGGCAATTCCTTGATAAATACCAAGTTGAATATTCAGGAATAAGTATGAATATCATAACATTACGTAAATTTCACGATTGCTTGTGCGTTTATCTACAAGGTTGCGGTTAATATAATGCTTTTTGATGCAGCCGCGCGCGAAACTCGCTAGGTGTGCACGCCTTTAGTGCTTGAAAACGGCGATTAAAGTTAGAGATGTTATTAAAGCCACACTGATCCGAAATAACGCTGATGGGAGAAGCTGAACTAATCAAAAGCTTACATGCTTTGGCGATCCGAAGCTGATTAATAAATTCTGTGACAGTGCGCTCCGTACGCTTTTTAAAAAAACGATGGAAATGGTTGGTGCTCATGTGCACTTGCTGAGCAAGGTCATTCGCACTCAATTTGTCTGTATAATGCTCATAAATATAGGCAATTACTCTATCGAACTTATCCTTGGCAGGATCATGACGAGGGTCAAAACGAAAACCACTACTAGCCAAATGTTGATAGTTTGATGTTGTCATCAAGGTGAGCATTTCAAGTAGTAATACGAAGCGCATTAGCGGCTCAGCATTTGCTATTTGCTCAAACCAGATTTTGGCTTGTTTTGCGACCTCCACAGGAAATTTAACGCCACGTCGTGCAGCATTTAATAACTCAGATAAGCCATGTAGTTCTGGATGCTGCGCCACTAGAGATTCTAACCAAGGCGCGGGAATTTGCGCGACGTGAACAACATGAGCGGAGTGATCAAGATTAGGTTTTGACTGCCACGTGTGCGGTAAATCAGGGCCTAAGATAACCAAATCTAAATCTTCGTAAGGCGCAATGTGATCGCCCACATGACATACACCGACACTGTTGAGCGTCAAACAGATCTCATATTCTGGATGATAGTGCCAATTAAAAGGAATTTCCGGCAATTGATACAGGCAATAACGCCATGAACACCCGGGAGATGGCAGCACTTTCTCGTACATCGCTCGCATAGCAACTTCCTTTTACTGTGGGCTAATAAAACTCAACACCTGCTAGCTTTAATAAACCTATTAAAAATCTGCATGTTATAAGTTTTTATAACCACCGTTCATTACACCTAGTTGCATATCATGCAAATTCAATCACTAAACAATATTAATCTATCGAAATATAGCGATAACCCAAAGTGCAGTGAAGTATTTTTGTCAAATACCCCCTATTTAAGCGTGAAAAGTATCATTAGTAGATAGAAAGGTACCGCTCAAAAAACATCCAAGACGATACCCTAGTTTCTGCCAACAACAAATAGGAACAATGGGCAGAACAATGAAAACAACTAAGTTGAAGCAATTTAAATTGAACAAGCTTGCCACCATAGTGACAGCAAGTACCCTATCGCCTTTTTTACTCACTTTATCACCACTCACACTCGCTGCGGAAAAAAGCGCAACAGAAAATGTTGAAGTGATTGAAGTTCGAGGTATACGCCGCTCACTTGAAGCCTCTATGAATACCAAACGCTTTGCCGATGGCATTGTCGATGCCATCACTTCGGAGGATATTGGTAAGTTCCCGGACAAAAACATTGGTGATGCACTTCAGCGTATTTCAGGGGTCACAGTTGAGCGTCAATATGGCGAAGTCAGTGGCGTTACTATCCGTGGTACTGCCCCTGAACAATCACGTATTTTATTAAATGGTCAGTCCGTTGCCAGTACCGATTGGTATGACTTGGGGCCATCTACCCGAACATTTAACATGGAACTGTTATCAGCAGAGCAAGTAGCCGCAGTGAATGTCTACAAAACACCGGAAGCAAACATTGAAGAAGGTGCTTTAGGCGGTACAGTAAACCTTGTCACGCGCAAACCGCTAGACTTAGCGGCCCACACCTATATGGTATCAGCCGAGGCTGGTCGCTCCACTTTGTATGATGAAAATGATTTAAGTGGCTCGTTTTTGGGTAGCTGGAAAAGCGACGATGAAAAATTTGGTGTCTTAGCCGCATACTCATTAGAGCGGTTAACCTCTGGCCGCCATGTCATAGAATCCATCGGCTCTTATGGCGAACAATTTAAAGCCAATCCAGATACCAATCAAGTATCACATATCTCGGCATGGGCAATTGGCTCCCAAGCATTTAGAGCCGAACGGGAGCGTACCAGCGCACAGCTCACCGCACAATTTGCACCAAGTGAAAACACCGAGTTCACAGTAGACTATTTTAACTTTGAATTCGACAACCCACATGTTAACCATAATTTCCTTACTGTTACCGGTCGTGGGGCAGGAACGACGGATGTCACTACCAATGATGCAGGCGGCGCTCAACGCGCAAGGGTATTACCTGCTTACGCATCAATCATCTATAACCCTACGATACGTAACGCCGTCAACATGGAAGTTGATGTCTTAAACTTCAGTGGTAAATATGTCGGTGATACCTTTGAGGTTAGTGGCGTGATTGGTCGCTCTACTTCGGATGGTGGAACGCAGTTTGGCTCCTCAAGTTGGTGGATCCCAGCAACCGATGAAGGAGACAAAATTGGCGATCCTGCTTTCCCTAATGGTCAAAATAGTACCGATGGTGGCTTTACTTATGATGCCACAGGCCCTTATCAAATTTGGTTTGATTCGCTAGATCCGACCGATGCCTCCCAACTCAAGTTTGCTCATGAATCAAATTTCCAAACGACGGTTCAAGAGCATGAAGTAAGTTATGCACAAGCAGATATTAAATGGATGCTAGAACATGATTATTTCAAGAACATCAAAGCGGGTGTGAAAGTAAACAAAAACGAATTTTCACGTATCGCGATGCAACGAAACCCTGCTGATGTTATCGGCTTTGTGCCTGATGGTCATAGTTTAGCCAATTGGAGTGATGGTGTTTTTACCGATCTGCACTCACAAACGGGTGGCCACATTCTGAACTCATACGCCAAGCTTGACGAAGACAAATGGTGGAATTTTATCACTGGCAAATATGAGGCGGGTGAACTGATCGAGCAGCAAGATCTTGGTAAGACTTACCATGTTGAAGAAGATGTGCTCGCCATCTATGTGCAAAGTGACTTCAGCGGTGAAAACTTCCGCGGTAATATCGGCTTACGCTATATAGACACCGAACAGCAGTCCACCGGTTATGTCGATAATACAACCTTTGATGAAACGGTAGACTATGATAACTGGCTACCCAGCATCAACTTCGCCTATGACTTCAGTGACGACATTATTATCCGTGCGGCGGCCTCTAGCGTGATGTCTCGAGTCAATTATAACGACTTAAAACCAGGTCTGGCGATTGATGCGAACTTTGGTTCAGCCAAAGGTGGTAACCCCAATCTTAAACCATACGAAGCCGATCAAGCGGATATTGGTGTTGAATATTACTTTACCTCAGCTTCGCTATTTTCAGCAGCCGTTTTTGTGAAAAAGATTGACAACGTTGTCTTTTCTACAGAAGCCATTGAATATGTAGACGGATGCGGAACCGACCCTTCTAAATATGATCAATGCCGAGTCACGCGCCCGCGTAGTAACGGAGACGGTGATGTAACTGGAATAGAACTGCAACTTCAACATAGCTTTGATAATGGCTTTGGCTTTATTACTAACTACACCTACGTGGATAGTGAAACCACTACACCAGATAATGCAAAAGAAATGGTGCCGGGTGTCTCTGAAAACTCATTCAATGGCTCACTCTTTTTCGAAAACGAGCAGTTTAGTGCACGTATCGCTTATAACTGGCGCAGTGAATGGATTGGTTTAGGTGCGGCGCAAGCTGTGCGCAACGACAGCTACCAGCAATGGGATGCGTCTTTGGTATGGCACGCACTGGATAACTTAGATGTGAGCTTGGAGGGGGTAAACCTTACCAATGAAGTTATCCAGTCTTACGATACTAAGTATAACTTAACCCAAAATACCATTGAATTTGGTACTCGTTATTATCTTGGCGTTAGCTATAAGTTCTAACCTTGGAGCCTCAGTCGTTGACGGCTGGGGTCATTTGTCTATGAAAACTCATTTGCCTACAAAAACAATACAGTCACTGACAATTCTTGGTGGCGGTACTGCGGGTTGGATGTGTGCAGCCTATCTTGCTAAGCATCAACCTACTTTATCGGTCACAGTGATTGAGTCGCCACACATTGCCAGCATCGGTGTAGGTGAAGGCTCAACGCCGCATTTACAGCATTTTATGCAGAGCCTTGGAGTAAAAGAATGCGATTGGATGCCTGCATGTCAGGCAAGCTATAAAACGGGGATCTACTTTGATAACTGGAATGGCGACAATAGCGGCTATTTCCATCCCTTTTTTTCAGAAATGGATGCAAAAACCGCAGAAGTCTACTTTGTCAACGCCAATGCAAGACGCCGTGGTAGTGAGTATATTGATAAGCCTGAGCATTATTTTCTGGCGGCGGTACTTGCCGACAAGCAGCAAGCACCGATACCACAACAACCACTACCAAGAGCGCTTGAGTTCGGTTATCACTTTGATGCGCAAAAGCTTGCACAATGGTTAAGTGCATTTAGCCTAGCGCGAGGCGTCAAGCACAGACAAAGCACAGTAACTAGCGTACAGCATGACTCCCAAACAGTTATCGCACTGACGCTGGAGTCAGGTGAGCAAATAAAGAGTGATTTTTACGTCGATGCCTCAGGATTTAACGGACTATTGATAGAAAAAACGCTCGAAGTGCCTTTTATTTCCTTTTCTGACCAACTACTCAATGATTCAGCCATCGCTATTGCTGGGGATAAAATAACCCCACTGCCCTCAAGCACAGCGGCTATCGCTATGCCGTATGGCTGGCGCTGGCAAATCCCACTGCAAAGCAGAACAGGACATGGTTACGTGTATAGCAGCGCACATATCAGCGCTCAACAGGCTGAGGCTCAGCTGCGTCAAGCCGCGCAACTTGATACCGGACCCACCAAGCACCTCACCATGAAGGTGGGCATGATGGCACGTTGTGTTGAAGGCAATGTGTTTGCCATTGGCCTTGCACAGAGTTTTATCGAGCCACTCGAAGCCACCGCGCTGATGGTCACAGGCTATAGCATTGAATTATTACATCGTCTGCTTTCGCAACAGCTTGAGGCACAAGCCATCAATCAACAACTATCTGATCTGGTGCTCGGTATTAAAGAATATGTACTGGCACATTACGCTACCAGCAAGCGTACAGATACTCAGTATTGGCAAGACGCTAAAGTCGCAGCGTTGAATGTACGCGAGCTTGATGCGCTGCTCACGCACTGGCGTGACGGCGGCGATTTTGACGCTTGGCTGCACCAACACAGATCTCAGTCACCTTATATTCGTCCAAGCTGGTACTGCTTACTTGGCGGAATGGATCATCGCGATAGCTGCTGCCAAATGCCCTTTGAGCAAGCACCAACACATATTGAGCTTGCCGCAAAAGCATACCTAACACAGTTGAGCGACAAGCATTTTATTGCTCATACCAAGGCATTGCAGCAATTGCTGCTAAGCGATCAACGCAGTGCATAACCCAATTGTGGGTGGTGGTGAGGTTCCCCTTGATCTTTTTGTTTGTCTGCCCACAAGCGAAATTTTCACGCCATCACCCCTGTTTATTTAAGGTGGAAATACAATATGAAAAAAAGCTACCTCGTAATTGCCTTAGTATTGGCAACCTTTTTTACGGTGTCTTTTATTACCAATATTTTAGGCGCGATTTTTCCTGCATTAATAGAAAGCTATGACATAGGCCTCACGCTTGCAGGCTTTTTTCCATTCGCTTTTTTTATTGCTTATGGTGTGATGTCTATTCCTGCAGGTTTGCTGGTGCAGCGCGTGGGAGAAAAAAGCGTGATGCAGCTGGCATTCACGCTAGCGGCAATGGGCGCAACAACCTTTGTGCTGCTTCCCTCTTTTGCTATCGCTATGGTTGCGCTGTTTATGCTAGGGTGTGCCATGGCATTACTACAAGTCGCTATCAACCCCTTGCTGAGAGCCAGCGGCGGCGCAGAGCATTTTGCCGTGCTCTCGGTGCTTGCACAGTTGATGTTTGGCGCTGCGGCAACTCTCGCCCCACTGGTGTATAGCAAACTACAATCTCAAGTCACTAATGTAGAGCAGTTTGGTGCAGCGTTAACTCACTTTATTCCTGCCGATAAAAGCTGGTTGAGCATCTATGTGGTATTTGCACTACTGAGTGTGGCCATGTTAGTACTCTCACAACTTACTCCATTTAGCGCGGTGCCTGAGCAAAAGAAGCAAAAGCTAAGCTGGTCACAAAGTGTCGCTTTTTTTAACAATAAAACCGCATTAAAATTCTTTGCTGCCATCGCTGCTTACGTCGCCCTTGAGCAAGGCGTGGCCAATCTTATTTCGGTCTTTTTGCAGCAATATCATGGTCTAGAGCCAACCACTCAGGGCGCAAAAGTGGTTAGCGAGTTTTGGCTATGTTTAACCTTAGGCTGCCTATTTGGGCTAGCACTGCTTAAATTTATTGATGCTCAAAAGCTACTAGTTTTATTCAGCCTTGGCGCTGCTACCGCACTACTATGTGCATTATTCGGTAGCACCGCTGTTACCCTTGTTGCCTTTCCACTGGTTGGCTTTTTTCTCTCTATCATGTGGTCGGTTATCTTTGCCTTGGCATTAAACTCATTCAAAACTGGCCACGGTGCAATCACGGGAATTTTATGCACTGGGATCATTGGCGGCGCCTTTATGTCTCCCATTATTGGTTTAGCCGCGGAGCTGAGTAACAACTTACAGCTCGCAGCCCTACTGCTATTACTGCCGCTTAGCTATATTTTAAGTGTTGGTGTATGGGCTAATCCTTTGATTAAAAATAAGACTTTTGGCAATAGTCAAAAGATGCTGTCTCACCCTCTAAACGAAAATAGTTAAATGACGATGGATCACTCTTTATTATGTATCGACTTAGGCGGCACCAAAGCCCTTGTGGCTTCGGTTGTCCGCAATGAAGCCCAGCAGCTACGCCAATATACGGTACCCAATCAAGCCGGTGTCGACCAAGTTAACGCCTTCATTATGCGCTTAATCGCCGATAACCTCACGGCTAACACAACCGGTATTGCCATTGGGGTACCAAGTACCTTAGATATACACAGCGGCACCGTGCTGACAACGCAAAATATCCCGAATTGGCAACATGTGCCGCTAAAGTCGTTGTTAGAACAGCGATTTTCGTTACCTGTGGTTGTGCATAATGATGCTAACTGTTTTGCATTTGGTGAATACTTATATGGTCGCCACCATGCCAACAACCTAATTGGCCTCTGTCTTGGTACAGGCATTGGTGCCGGTTTTGTGTTTAACGGTAATTTATATACGGGTAACCATAGTGCTGCTGGAGAGCTAGGCAACTTAAGCTATCTCGGTGGAATTATTGAAGACTATGCTTCAGGACAGTTTTTTCAGCGACAAGGCATTGAAGGAAAATGGTTGGCCGAACAAGCACACCGTGGCGACCCATTTGCACTACAGCAATTTGAGACTTTTGGCAGTCATGTTGGTCATGCACTCGCGCAAGTCGTCATGATGCTCAACCCCGATGTGATTGTGCTTGGCGGCTCTGTCACGCACTCATACCACTATTTTAAAGCGGCTCTCGACGCCAACATGCAGAAGTTACTTGGCGATACGCTGGCGCAATCCGTTCGCGTCATTCCAAGCAGCCTCAGCCATGCCCCACTTCTAGGGGCATATGGACTATTTCATCACTATAAAACTCACCATAATAACAAGGAACTAGCCAATGAAGTTTAACCGGCTTATTGCGCTACTTTTTGGGGTGTCGTCACCCCTTTATGCGCTCGACCAAACCACATTAAACTGGCTGAGCCAGAATCTGGATGTTAACTATACCTTATTAGATAGTAAGCCCAGTACCTGCCCAAAAGCACAACAAAAGTGTTATTACTCAGAGTTGAGCTTTAGCGTAGCCACAGAAAATACCAAAGCAAACCAAGACTTTGCTATCTTTTTTAGCCAACTGATGCCGATTTACCATGTTGAGGGCGATACCTTTACCATCACCCATATCAATGGTGACATTCATAAAATCACACCGACCTCAAAATTTACTGGATTTTCCAGCACCCCTACTACAGTGCGTTTCTACACTAAGGACTCTCAAATTACACGCTCTGAGTTTATGCCAAACTATGTTGTAACGGACGCACAGCTTCAGCTCACCCCACAAATCATCCTCAGCACACAACCTCAACTTGATAACGACACCGGCCTTGAATTACAACCTTATCTAATGCCATTTGATACGCTCAATCAACTGCAAACCAGCAGCAAAGACAAGACGCCATGGATGGGGAGTGAATACTTACATCAACATCAAGTTAGGCCAACGCTTGATGCCGCAACAGGGCTGATCCCAAAGCCCAAGCAACTAACGGTACTGTCTGACAAACGACTGAACCTTGCAGCTGGTATTAATTTGCAACTTTCAGGCGTTTCGGCTGATGCGATTGCCATGGCACAACAGCGACTCAATACTCTCGGGGTAAAAAGCACCAAAGACGGGCTTAAAGTGAATGTCGCTGTAAAGCCAAATAAGCAATCAAGTCCACATTATCACCTGACGGTCGCCGAAAATAATATCTCAATCCAAGCCAATAACAGCGCCGCCGCATTTTATGGGCTACAAAGCCTTGCGGGACTACTAGATATTATCGACTTGAGTATTCCTATGGTGGAGATTGTTGATGCACCAAGATATGACTTTCGTGGTTTACATGTCGACGTTGCCCGCAACTTTCGCTCCAAAGCCTTTATTTTGCAAACCATTGAACAGATGGCAGCATATAAGTTAAATAAGCTGCACCTGCATTTAGCCGATGATGAAGGCTGGCGCTTAGCCATTGACGGTCTTGATGAACTGACCTCAGTAGGCGCTTACCGCTGTTTTGATTTAACCGAAACGCGTTGCTTGTTGCCACAACTAGGCGCAGGCAATGATAAAAATTCGCACATCAATGGCTTTTACTCCGCAGCGGACTATATCGAGATCCTACGCTATGCCAACGCCCACCACATTGAGGTACTACCCTCGTTAGATATGCCGGGACACTCTCGCGCTGCAATCATCGCCATGGAAGCACGCTACAAAAAGCTAATGGCACAAGGCAAGCAAGCCGACGCTGAGCAATACCGTTTAATAGAGCCTGCTGATCAAACACGTTACCGCTCTATCCAACATTACAACGACAATACGCTAAATGTCTGTATTAAAAATACTTACACCTTTATTGACAAAGTATTGAGTGAAGTAAAAGCACTACATGACCGCGCTGGAGTACCACTTCAAACCTATCATATCGGTGCCGATGAAACCGCAGGGGCTTGGCTAAAATCTCCCACATGTGAAAAATTGCGCTCAAGTGTGAAAGATTTTACCAGCTTTAACGGTTACTTCATTGAACGGATCGCAAAGTTACTTGATAAAAAAGGAATACAGGTTGCGGGTTGGAGCGATGGCTTAAGCGATGTACGGGCTGCGAATATGCCAGCTAAAGTACAGAGTAATGCTTGGGCGACATTAAGCGAAAACGGGCACGCGGTCGCCCATCGCTTCGCCAATCAGGGCTGGCAGGTTGTCTTGTCTAGCCCTGATGTAACCTACTTTGACTTTCCATACCAGTCACACCCACAGGAGCGCGGCAACCACTGGGCGAGTCGCGCTATCGAAAGCAAAAAGATATTTGAGTTTATGCCAGACAATCTTCCTGCCCATGCAGAGATCTGGACAAATACCAATAACCACGCCTACGTAGCCAACGACGGCGACTCATCGCTAAACCAAGGGGTGAAATTTTTCGGAGTTCAAGGACATCTATGGAGTGAAATGCTGCGCAGTGATGCACAAGCACAATACATGCTTTATCCACGGCTCTTGGCGCTTGCAGAGCGGGCATGGCACCACGCAGAGTGGGAATTACCTTATCAAGCTGGTCGTATATACAACCAATCTAGCGGTTATTTTACTGCGAAGTTAAAAGCACAGCGAGAGGCTGACTGGCAACGGTTTGTAGCAATATTAGGCTTTCAAGAAATACCCAAATTAGCGCAGGCTAATATCGCTTTTCGGATCCCAACAGTGGCCGCAACCACGTTGCATTCTGGCAAGCTGGATGCGTTTACCGCCATTCCAGGCTTTGTTATTGAAGCGCAAAAAGCCGATGGACAGTGGCTGCCCTTTTCTCCTTCATTGCGCACTGTGCGGGCACTGAGGGCAAGAGAGCCAATAACAGGAAGAGTCGGTCGCGCAATGCCGTTGCAGCAATCGTATTCACCCTTGGAGTCTCTCACACTAAGGCCAACAAAAGCACGCTAGATAGCGGCAACTACTGCCAATACACTGCAAAGCAAATTGTAGCTCTAAGCTTTAGTTAATTAACCTGAGCTTCGGATAATTAGCTAGCCAAATTCTCGCTATTGGCTAGCGCTTGATGTGTGAATGTTTATGGATAACCTAACCAAGAAACGGCTGGCTTAGAGCAATTATGCAACCTCACGACTATATTTGGTAGCACCTTGATAGCGTCCAAAGCTGCTCGATAAAGGCGCACCAAATATATACCAGCACTTAGTCTTTCTCTAAACGCTCAATTACTTCCGCAATTAAGCTGGTCACTTGCGCTCGGTCTTCCCAATCCACAGCTTCCCAATCAATACCAAGGTCTAATTCTGAAACATCAGTAAACAAGAGCTTTTTCAACAATGAACTCGAAGCAATGTTCTTAATACTATAGTTCTGCTTTTTAATACTAGTTGCACTTTTTCCCTCTAGTGCATCTGATATTTTTGCTCCAATTGCTTTTCGATCACCAATATTCAATACTTTTTTATCGTGTTGGATTTTGTAATCATTTTCAATTTTCAAAACAACTTTTTTTACTTTTACAAAAGAAAAGCTTAATCCATTTTCGTATGCTCGAATGACCTCAGGGTACCTTGTTAAAACATTGTAGTTGTCAAAAGCCCCTAAAGAAATACCAAGATACTTTGCCTTTTCTCTAACAGTAATTCGCTTTTCACCAATTTTAAGGCGAGCTTGATCTAAGTAGTCAACTTCCATCATCGCCGCTAAAAATGCTTGTAGCTTACCGTATTGAGGGAGATCCTCTCTACTGGCATTTTCTTGGAACTGTTTGACTTTTGAGAGTATTGGCTTGCGTGCATAGACTTTAAACTGAGCAACATGGCCAAACCCATAAGCGAAAACCAGTGCAAAAAAGCGCCTGTGTCCAGTGAGTATCTGATACTTACCATCATCAGTAGGGTATACCGTAGGCACTTGTATCATTTCAGATACAGCAATATTTTCTCCAAGTTCAACGATTGACTCTATTGTCGTATTCGCCTTTTTCCATTCGCTTGAACCATATTTAAGACAATTTACAATGCAAGACTTACCAACAAGAACATAGTTCTCCCCGTTGTATAGATCACATAATTTACGCTTGGATATCGCTCTAGATATAAATTGTTTCGCATGCTCATCTTCAATAAAAATACATGGCATAAATCTAGCGTTGGAAATATCCGGAGTAACCGAACTGAGAAAAAGAGATTTATACTCAAATGGTTCGCTATGCAGAAACTCTTTGTTATTCACTGTCGCAAGTAAAAGCTGTTCTAGGTTTTCGGCCATGGTTTCTGAGGACTCCGTAAAGATATTTAGCTACAACAAAAAGGTCATATGCTGACGAAGCATACATCCTATAAAGTTAACGCTCTCATGTTATCTAAAGATAAGATTAAGAGGCATTATTATATTGCAACTCAAAATGGTTTAGTACCTTTTAATAAAATAATTACTAGGTTGAAAATTAGCATTAGCCATCACTTTTGGAGCAAGGTTCATTCTTCCCAAAATCCCAAAAAACAAAATAAAAGCAATAAATTCAATAATTTGAATTCGAACGTTTGCGAGGGTAAATAAGAATTCATAAGTACCAAGCTGCGCTTTTCCTCTGTAACCTTAAAAACAAGGTAATGTGCAGACACATCACTTCAATATTGACCTGTACAACATGTTAAAGCTCAACAGAAAAGTAGGTTATTCATGAAACAAAATACAATGATAAAAATAGAAGAGACACTTAACCATACACTTTCAAACAAAGAGTATGCGCTAATCAAGTGGGCGTATAGCCACGGTTATGCTTCGGGACATACAAATGGCTTAGATGGTATTTTTATTAGTTCCAGCGCAATCCAAGACTTACTAGGTGTAGATTTGCAGGAAAAGTTTGATACTCAAGATTTTGTATCAGACCTTGATTAATCCTTATAATGGTACATAAAACTCAGCCAAAGCATATCACCACAACAAGCCTGGCAAGCTACAAAAATTATAATAAATGAGCCTGCCGGGGCTTACTGATATTAACTTTTAATCGCTATTCATTAGATTTCTATCGTATTACACCTTCTCTTAGGTTTGTGCTGTTGTACATATTCAAATATTTCCTGAGCACACAACGAGGCGCTATTACGAGTCGTATCAACTTCTAAATCATAATCCAAAAAGTTATGTGTAGTTGGAATTTGCTGAATTGATAATCCTATCGGCCTATCTGCTCTTTGTTGCTCTCTGCTAGCTAATACGGCTGGGTCACAATGCACACCAACAATATAAGCATCGAACTTAGACAAGTTGTCTTGGCATGCAGCATGATAAAAAATTTCCTCACTAAACACTGCATCAACGATAATATCAATGTTACTTTCGGTCAGAGCAAAAATACTGCGATGAAAGCCCTGTAATATATCATTTGAGCTATTTTCATCTATCTTCGCGAGCAAAAGCGCATCCTGTCTGTATTTTGCTGGAAAATTAAATAAGAAGTCATCCATGCTAAAATGAAAGTAAGGCTCACTTGCAAGCGCTTGAAACTCTCTTGCAATTGAACTTTTACCCGAGCTAGAAACGCCATTTAAAAAAATACAAGCCATAGATAAACCTTAGGTTATTTAACCCCGAATGATTCAAAGTCAAAAGAGCTAATTTCAGATATTAAGAATCGATCGTCCAAACTGACTGGAGGTAGAAGCTCAATATAATTATCGCTCTCAATGCCAAAATTAACATGCTCTTTGCTCACCCTCTTTCCGCCTTCATCTAGCTTATATAGCATACGTGAAGCTTTTGCATGTTTTAAATAGTTTGGCTTATCGATAAAGTAAGCCTGCTCTTTCTTATTGATAATAATCGCAGCATCAACGCTGAGCTGCGGCCTTGCACCACTCTTTTCATCAAGCTCCAGCGCGACCTCGATCAAAACCGTATTATCAGTAACAACTGGGTCAATTCTGATCACTTTCCCTATTACAGTATTACTTCGTATTCCTACATTGACGCCTTGACCAATAGCAACTTTATCAGCTTGCCCTTGCGGCACCTTGATCATCGCAACTAGATCTGAAGTACTCCCCACTAACGCAATATTTTCTCCAATGGAAAGGCGCTGCCCAACTTCAGCATTTAAAGCTTGTAGCACACCATCTTGACCTGCTCGAACTAACAATTGTCTCTGCTTCTGTTCTAGTGCTTTCAATTCAGCTTCCATGAAGGAGATATTCTTTTCCATGAAGCTCAATTCTTCCTTTTGCACCAAGGCCAACTGTTCTATTTTCTCAGCAGAAAACACCAGCCGCTGTTTGAGTTGCTCAGCTTGGAGTTCTGTTTGCTTATAATCCACAGAGGAAATAATTCCGTCTTTATAGAGGTTGGACTCTGCTACCTTCTTGAGCTTTATTTGTTGATACTGCATTTCAAGTTCAAGATTGCGCTCTTTTTCATCAAGCATTTCTCTTCTATGGTTATTAGCCATCTTCTGCTTTTCAGAGACTAGCTTAAAAACATCTAACTTGGCTTTCTCCACTTGCCGCGAGAGTTCCGGACTCGACAACTCCATAATGATACTGTCAGCGTCAACTTTTGCGCCCGGCTTGAGTATGACTCGCTCAATGGTTGAGTCTACAGGAGCACTAACTTGCTGAAAGGTTCGAGATTGTAACACTCCATAACCTTTCACCTCCTGTATTAACTCACCACGCTTAACCTGACTTAAAATTGGATTCTCTATAGCCCTTTCGGAATTCACGGTAGAGTATAAAAAGCACACCACTGCTATCAATAAAATCGCAGCAAAGACCAGCTTATTATTGATATTGAATGACTTCTTTTTCTCTTTTTTTATATCCACGTTAAGCCTCCACAGTTAATGTACATAAGCTTTCATCTGTTTGCATCGCCGACTTTGTCTTTGTACTGATTGATTTTATCTTCCCCTCTTCCATCGTCACTACTCGATCCGCAATATCGAAATATCGATCATCATGGCTGATCACAATAATCGCTTTTCCTTCATTTTTGATAGCTGGTAAGATTTGAGTATAAAACAGCTCTTTAAAGTGAGGGTCTTGGTCTGCAGCCCATTCATCAAAAATATACAACTCTCTATTTTCAAGAAACGTCACCGCTAATGCCAAACGCTTTTTTTGACCATCAGATAACGATATTGTTGAGAAGACTTTATCCTTAATTGATACTTTATCGCCCAATCCCAACTGGTTTAAGTAGCCCTCAAACTTTTTAAGTTGATCATCAGAATAATTCCCCAACAAGGTATCAAAAAGATAAAAGTCAGTAAAAATGGCACTAATGAATTGACGGCAACTATTTAAATTTTCATCATTGACTTGATTGCTTCCAAAAGATATTGACCCTTTTTCATAAGGATAATGAAGGGAAATAACTTTGCTCAGTGTGGACTTACCTGAGCCATTACCACCCACAATGAAGGTAATTTCATTTTTATGTATATCAAGATCAATCGGGCCTAACGCAAACCTATCAACACTTGAGCCATAACTGTATTCTAGGTTTCGTAACTTCAAGGTGTCCCAACTTTTCAGTGAGATGATTTCTTGACTCGCTTGCTCCTCTGGTAAGTTGTCAAATATATCGTTGATTGCTTTTAAAGATATATTTGCCATTGATATTTGCGGTAATGCATTAAGGAGCTTACTAACTGGAGATGCGATGAACAACAGCGCCATAATAACAGCACTTAGCCTTTCATTTGTGATAGGATTATAACTAATAAAAACGAAAGCAACGAAGCCGATAACAAGAAAACTGATTAAATCACCGTAATTAATTGCACTCGTAATAATAACACTTCCTTTTTTATCGTTATTGAGCACCTCATATTCATGTTTTAGTAGAAACTTATCAAAAAAGTACTTCTGCTTATCATGATTCATCTTAAGCTCTTTCGTTCCATATAACAGGCTGCGAATTGCCACGTGCAACCTATCAATGTTGTTTCGACCTTTCTTAAAGTAAAGACTACCAATATACATAGGAAGTACATACGAAATAGAGCCAAAGATGATAGCCAATGTGGCATAAACAAAAACCGTCGTGTTTAAATAAAATAGATAGCCCAATATGAAAATCAGACTCACACTAGAGATGACTAGGTCGGGAAAGGTCTTCGCACCTTGCACTACACGGCTAACATCGGTGGTAATAGTGGCCATTAATTTTGCCGAGCCAACATTATCCAGTGAAGAAATTGGTGCTTTGATAATTCGGTTGTAAATATCAACTCTTTGCTGTGTTGTCATGTCCATACCAACCTGCACCAGAATTATTTGTGATACGGTCTTTAGCACCAAAATTGACAAGCAAGACATGAAGAAAAGAAATGCAAAACTATACCTACTAACATCAAAAAACCATACTCTCTTTACATCGTCAGAAACTATTGAAAGCCCAATACCCTCTACTGGAAGACTGTAAGTAAAAATGGGTAGCAACATGGCATACACCACGCCTGCCAGCGCTCCAAAAACAATGGATATGAACAACTTGTTAGGTGCAAAATCGGTAAACTTTTTAAATAAACTCATACTTCAATCACTTTTTTAGATTAATTATGGTTTCAGACACTTCTGTTGAGTCTCGACTAGAACGATGGAATTCAAGATTCAAAAAAGGCTCAACAACATCATCATACGCAGGACTAAATACAATGCCCGACTGCCCTGTAGAGTTCATATGCAGGTGCTTAATCTCACTTTCATTTATTTGGGTGATCTGTCTAAATGATGCGCCTGAAGACTGAATGTAACCTTCCGTTTCAACAAAATCAGCACTTGCCACGTTTACTGTATTCGGAGATCCGCCATTACCAACGCGGCGCTCAAAAATAGAATCCAGCATATTCATGTTACTAAATGGGACGTGTTGATAAACTACTTTGTGTACTTTCCCCCATTGCCACTGTTCCATATCGCTACCTAATAGCAGAGACAATTCATCGATTGCATCAGATAAGGAACTAGATAGCTCTTGCTGGCATCGAGAGGACTGCGATGCAGCACACCAATTATCTGTTTTTGAACTTATCATGCTTGCTAGCTGATCTGCGGAGGTGTTGTTAATAAAGTGGTCAAATACATTGGCTTGTGACGTGCGATGCCATGAAGCTTCTAATTGAGGAGCCAACACTTTTTGTTTCAAATGACGAAACCAACTAAAGTAAATAGCTGCCCCGACACTATCAGCTCCCATGTCTAAGTCCCAAGAACGAAGTATACTTACAGCTTGCTTGTGAACAACGCTATCGCCTTCATATTGAGTGAGCAATTGCACTAACTTCTGTGCACTTAAATCTAGAGTGTCTCCTTGAAAATCAATCATATCTTCTATTGTGAGTGGTGATGACTTTGATGCAATAAGTGCTTCGATCCGCTGTGCCCTGTAGGGTGGAGCCCAATCATGGGAGATAAAGTACGGGTATTCGGAACCCACTATTTTATTATTCGCAGAGACAATATATCCTTTTTCAGGGTTAAAACTCATGGGTAACTCACGGAAAGGAATATAGCCTTGCCATTGATTGGTTGAGTTCCATCCTGGTAAAGGAAATTGTCCCTCTCCATTTTGACGTTGTGGAATTTTCCCAACCGCTTGATAACCAATATTATTATTTTTATCGGCATACAAAAAGTTTAGACTCGGACTACCAACCATAGCTAATGAGCTTCTAAACTGCTCCCAATTTTTGGCATAATTCAACTTAAGAAAACCGTCGAAGCTAGTATCATTTGCATCAAGCGCCGTCCACCGAAGTGAAATTACGTTGTCTACGAAGTTAGTCGCATCTGAAATGATTGGCCCTCTTACTGTTGAGCGCACATCAATCTCAACTGGCTTAAATTCTGGATTTAGACTCGCTGGAAAAGCCTGCTTCACATAAATTTTTTCCCGTCTTACGTCAAATGCTTTCCACTCACCATTCTCTTTGTACATTTTGGCATCTGCGCCATTAATCTGCTCCAAAAATAGATCCTGAGTATCTGCCATCATATTTGTCACCCCCCAGGTGATATCATCATTGTGGCCAAATACAACGACAGGTAAACCAACTAAAGTCATTCCCTGCACATCCAGCTTACTTCCTTTCAAATGTGTGAAGTAGAAGGGGGCTGGGATTTGTAAGTTTAAGTGAGGATCATTTGCTAAAATCGGCCCAGTTCCTTCGGTAAAACGATCGGCGACAACCCATGCATTGCTACCTAAATATTTTCCCCCAACACCTATTTCTTCAAGTGCCGCTTTGGTCTGTATTAGCCCATCAGCTTGATTCAGTATTTCCTGATTAGACACAACCACAGGTGCATCGTTTGGATAATTTTCAATAATTGCTTGTGCTAATTTTGGCTCCAAAGTTTCAGTGGCAGTCATATTCACAACCTCACTCCACATCGTGCCCGATAAATTAAGGGACAACAGCTTCATGATCACCAACGAATCTTGAGGCTGCCATTCGGACATTGTGATATCAAGCAATTGAAATTCTGGCGGGAATGCTATATCTGTCTTAATGTAGGCATTGATACCATTGGCATAAGCCTCTAGCACAGCGCGTGCCTCACTACTTAAATTATGCAAAGCTAATTCTGCTGCTTTATTAAGCCCAACGGTCCGCATCCATACATCTCGCTGTAATGCTTCGGCTCCCAAAACTTCACTTAACCGTCCTTGTGCCAGACGTCTTTGCAACTCTAATTGCCAGAGGCGGTCTCTTGCATGACTAAAGCCGAGTGCAAAAAATGCGTCATAGTCAGATTTAGCATTTATTGTAATGTAACCTTGCTTATCTTTTATTATTTTTACAGGTTCTGTTATTCCTTCAGATAACCAGTAGGCTTCTTTAACATCAATATTCTTAAAGATGTAACTACCGGTTAAAAACAGCACCAATGCTGTAGGTAAAACAATTAGAAAATATATATTTCTTTTAAAAGGGTGCATACTTAAGTTTCTCTGATCCTGATACTGATAAATTACTGCCTATATCACTTAGCCACCGTAGTGGTATTAAAGCCAAAGTAATTGCTCACTTGAAATAATGTCACTGGCTATCTGCTCAAACTTTTCGCTGCTGATAGATCCCATAGTAAAGTGAGCTTCTTGTTGTGATTGCCGCTTAAAGTATCTATACCTCAAAATAAGATACTCAAAACAGTCAATCAGATTTATTACTCTTGCAATGGACTCAACTTCAATATTGTCCAGGGGGTGCTGAGTATGGTACCCGCTCAGAAAATGCTTAGCATTTGCTTGATGGCACCGCTCCCTTTGCGCTTTATTTAAGTCACTCATGCTTCCCACACTCGCCCGTATAGCCAACGCGACATCAATGATAAAGTGACAGAAATGACAGCTATCAAAGTCGATTGCATATAGTTGGTTATTTGTTTTTATTAAGTTATTTACAGCTAAATCACCATGATTAAGTCCATAATTCTGACTATTCATTGGCAAATTACTCAGCCACTCTATTTCACTTTGAATAAATAACCTTAGTTCATCATCAATATCCACTGCACAATCATTGAGCAAGTTTTTCACATCGGTTACTACGCTCGCTTCCGTTGGCCTTTTGAATTGCTCAGGACTCATTGAACAACCAACCTTATGAATGCTGCCTAACAGTTCCCCCCACTGAAACAGAAGCTCACTATCAACGTCTGCTATCTCAACCTGTTCTCCAACTAACTTTACAAATGCACTTGCGATATAGCATGACTCATCCGCTTTGACGCAAACTTGCTCAAGTAAACGGTTAAACTTTGACTCTGCAGGCTGACAAGTTTTGACATTATGTGAAGCTAAATAATTTAGCACTTTCATTTCTGCATCGTATAGTGATGTCTGCTTCTTTTCGCTTGGCGTCAGACGAAGTACATAATCCTTATCATGCTGAGTAAAGGAGTAAATGAAGTTCTCAGACTGACTGATACAAACACTATCACCTACCCCCAACCACATTTCATAAGCTTTCTGTACCACTTCTGTGCTTGGTATGTTCATCATACTCTTCTTCTCTCACACTTTGCTCTATCGAGGAAATTGAAAGAACATCTCATGTGTGAGACATTCTTATTTCAGCTTATATCTGTGATTATTCTCCCTTCAGCTTATATATAATTGGGCTGTCTAAGAGTCGTTTCAGTGGGTAACAGCATGCAAATAATGAAATTAGTATTATCATTAAGACTGATATCAGAAGCATCCCTATCGTCATTGAGTCAAACGAAATCATACTGTTAACCTCAGTGGTAAGCCAGAGAATGAAAAGACCCAGGCTACCCAAAGCTAAACCTACAAACACAGGTTGACTAGTGTCACCGATCATTAAGGTGTACAAATCTTTCTTTTTTGCACCAATCGCACGGCGAGTGCCAATTTCTAACTTTCGAAGTTGGAGGTTATAACTCAGTGTTCCATACAAGCCTATTGCGGCTAGAAATAATATCAATATCGTTAAGAGCCCTGAAGTCAACGCTGCTGTAATATCTCCGAAGAGCATTTTTGTATGCAACTCTGATAACATATCAAAGTTGAATACAGTGAACCGAGAATCTACAGCACTTACAATACTTGCAATTTGCGCACGACTCATCAGTTGTTCCGCTTTAAACTGAATCATCAGGTAATAGCTAGACTGAGATTCAGGCATATATACTCTGGCGGTATTCGTATCACCAGAAGGAAGAAAGATAGGCTCTACAACGCCAACGACCTCTATTGGTGTACTTCCACGAGTGAAACGCTTGCCGATCACATCTTGGCTGCCGCCATACATTTCAGCAAATGCTTCATTCACTATCATCACCTGAGCACCCGACTGAATATCTGAACTATCAAATAGGCGACCCGCAACAAGTGTTTGTTCTATCATTGCAAAATAGTTTTGGTCAACTTTTTTACCTAGCGGAGTTAGTCTTGCATTATTTTCAACATCTTTCATTGCCCAAGTACTAAACGGGTTAACAGGTGACTTTGCTTGGCTCACAGATGCAACCTGCGGTTGTGCTTCAAGTCTATCCCTTAATGCTCTCATGACTGCGACTGAGGCATCTTTACTGAGCGGCTCTGACGTCATGGTCTTTACTGATAGCTGAGCTTTGTTCTCTACATTAAATCCCTTATCTTTATAGATTGTTTCGATAGCAAGCTGAAATAAAGTGATATTGGCCAGAACTAAACTAGTCACCAACCCAACTTGGCTAATGATCAACAACTTTCTTTTTCTTTTAGATACCTGAACCCCAGTTCCTTTACCACTTGACTGTAACCCTTCTTTTAACTTTTTATAGTTAACGATACTAATCCCAACTTTGGCAAAAAATAGTGCAAGGCTCAACGCAGAGACAACTGCAATAACGAAAGTAAATAGCGATAAGCTAAGTTCATTTGCTCTTGGCAATACTTCATTCAAATAGTGTCCCAACAACATAAAGCCGAAACTTGCTATAACTAAGGCTATCACCGTAGATATCCCTAAGAGAACACCAGACTCTGCGAACATTAGCTTGAATAGATCAGACTTTTTAGCTCCGATGGCTGCATGAATAGACAACACAGTTTGACGTTCAACTGTACGAGACATAAATAAATTAAGTAGGTTTACACATGAGATTAATACCAAACCAGTTACACCGCCTAGCAACAGTATCGCCATAACACTACTATCACCCATAATGACATCTTTAAGCGCAACTAAAGCAATTTCGATACTCCACCCAGTGGCTATCCCCTCCTGCTGCCAACGCGAGTCAACAAGCGCTGAAAGTTGTTGTTCTGCCAACTTCATATCAGTATTTGGCTTTATTGCACCCACAAAGAATAGCGCATCACTTACATTGCCCCAGTACTGTCTTTGCGCGTCCTCAAAAGAGTTGAAATCCCAAGGTAGCCATACTTGCGTTTCGTGGCCTGTTTTTAGCAATTGTGGCTCTTTAAAGCCCTTTGCAGCCACACCAATGATTCGATATTTAATGCCTGCTAACATTAAGGTTTTAGACAGAATCTCTGGATCACTACCAAATAGCCCTTGCCAAGTTTGATAGCTTATCACCGTTACTGGATTATAATTATTCAGTGCCTCTGTTTCGCTAAAACTCCGCCCCATATACATATTCATATCAAACATACCTGTAAATTCTGGGGTAACGGCCCCCGTATTTACCGTAGGTTGAGATGGAATTGATGAAATAACATTTTGTTTGTAAGCAATGATAGTCGCATTATCAAAGTAACTTTGGTTTTCGTATAAGTAGACTAGGCCTGGGTACGTAAACGCGTTTGCTCTTGGGCGTTTATCTGGATCTAGCAGCTTGTGCTCGGCAACAAACATATTTTGTTGCTCAGGGTAACTGAGAGGCTTAACCAGAAGTAGATAATTTAGCGTAGCGATACAGAGGAACGCACCGAGCGTGATCCCCATTGTTGTGATAACCGTAAACACAAAGCCAAGTCGATGTCTTAGACTCGTTACGGCATCTTTGATCAAGAGTAAACCATTTTTCACGCGACTTTCTCCGCTACTGCAGGGGCTGGTTGGATCACACCATCAAGTAGATACAATCTTCTTTTCGCCATATCAGCATAGCGAGGATCGTGAGTTACCATACAGATTGTAGTCCCTTTGTTATTTAGGTCAGCCAACAGTCCCATCACAAGATCACCACTTTTCGAATCTAGGTTACCTGTAGGCTCATCCACCAATAATATGGCAGGTTTTTTTACCAACGCGCGAGCGATTGCCACACGCTGCTGTTGACCACCTGACAAATAATTCGGCTTATGATTTACCCTGTGGCTCATATCTACCAGCGCAAGCACTTCGTTTACTCGCTGTTCCACAGCTTTACTATCTAGCTGGGCGTTGCCATAGCGCAAAGGAAGTGCAACATTATCAAAGACTGTCAATTCATCAATAAGATTAAAAGATTGAAAAATAAACCCAATTTTTTCGTTTCTAATTTCCGCTAACGCATCATCAGATAACCCTATTATATTTTCGCCTTCAATTAGGTATTCACCATCTGTTGCGGTGTCAAGCAGTCCTAAAATTGATAATAATGTTGATTTACCACACCCTGAAGGCCCTGATATTGAAACAAATTCGCCTGGTTCAATAACGAGATCTACACCTCTTAGCGCATGTGTATCTACATCTTCCATTTCAAAGACTTTAGTAACTTTTTTTAGTGTTATCTTTGCATTACTCAAAATATTGACTCCCAATAAGGTGCATACATGTCAAACTTGACCAATTTAAAGCCCTATTTAGTAGGCTCTAAATGCTACTGGCGATTTATTTTGTGTATGCATTAAAAACAGTATTATCAGCTGACCTGTAATACATGGCTCTGTTATTAAAAAGCCATCCTTCATACGGTGGCTATGATATTGAATTAACTACCTTCCTTTGATTCCAATAAAAAAGACTCTATAGCTTGGCTTAACGAGTCAACAGACGGATCTCGCAATATACTAAAGTGATCGGCTACAACAGGGACAACTTGTAAACTCTCACAATGCGCTAACCACTTAGCTTCTTCACTCACTTGATCCACGTCGCTAGATAAAGCCTTCACCCATAGAGTGTGGCCTCGATAATTAGACAGCTGATATGCCATAGTAAGTGACTCAAGTGCCGATATTACCTTTATACGCTCATGCAAATCTGTGGCAGATACTGCCGATGAGAATATATTTTGTTCTATTCCTCGAGCCACAACCATTTCACATAAGACTTCAACCTCTGTTTCTAATACATTTGTAGGCAGTATCCCCAAGTCAACATTTAGCTCCAATACTAAAGAATGTAAGGCTCTATGCTGGGGTGATAGCTCAAAGTCTGTATGGCTTTTTATTGTCTCTGGTGTATAACTGTCGATTAACACCACTGACACATTCTGTTCTAATTGGGAAGCCATTTCAAGTGCTATCATGCCACCAATTGACCAACCAGCCAAGGAGAAGCAATTAATACCATGATTATTAAGAAGTTTATTATATTTTTCAGCTACCAAAGATAAACTTGCTTCATCTATTTCCGAGGTGCTAATCCCATACACTGAACCTTTTACGTTTAACTTAGATAATAACGGTGCATAACATGCCACTGACCCACCAACAGGGTGGATTAACACCAGCGCTGGTGCCTCTTTAGACCCCTCAGACAAAGTAATTAAGTGTACGTTACTCTCATCATGTCCTTTTATATTTTCTGATGCCAACACATCGACCAACTCTTTTGCTGTTGGGTTTTCAAATATATCTTTTAGTTTCAGATTACTACCAAACTTATTGTTGATTTCTCTTGTCAACATGGGCACCAATAATGAGTGCCCTCCAAGGTGGAAGAAGTTAGCCGTCATATCTAATTGGTTTGGCGCTTTGTCTAGCACTTTTGCAAACACGTTGATTAGATCTTGCTCCGCTTTAGAACTGGGAAGCTGAAAATCGCTCACGCTAGGTGTGTGATAGCCAGCTAACAACTCAGCTTTATCTATTTTCCCATTAGCATTTAGCGGCCATTCGGTAACAACCTCAAGGTATTGAGGCAGCATATAGTTTGGCATCACAGCTTTCAGCTTCTCTCTGATCCCATCCACGCTAATCTTAGCATCAGCTAGTTTGATAAAGGCGATGAGTTGTGGCCCATGAGGTTGATTTTCAGTTAATACCAAAGCTGACTCAACCTCTTCAAGTCCAATTAGATGGCTTTCAACTTCAGCTAGCTCTAATCTATATCCCCTAATCTTAACTTGCGAGTCCTTTCTCCCTAAGAACTCAATACACCCAGACTCGGAGTACTTCACTAGATCACCAGTACGATAGATCACACGGGAGCCGATTTGTTTATGCGGGTCATAGTATGGATTATTAATAAATACTTTTTGTGTCAACTCGGGTTTATTTAGATACCCGCGTGCTAAACCATCCCCGCCGATATACAACTCGCCAATATGGTGCTCAGAGCACAACTCCAGCTGCGCATTCAGTATGTATAATTGATTGTTTTTATTAGGCTTACCTATCGGTATAACCTCATTCACCAGATCAGCTGCTGAAGTAACATAAGTCGTAGCAGTAATTGTCGCTTCCGTAGGGCCATAAGTATTTACCAAGATCGTACTTTGTGGCATTTGCATGTAATGCCGCTTAACCGTCGAATGGGTAAGCTCCTCGCCACCAACAATAACCATTCGTAGCGTTGTTTCTTCAATTACTACTTCTTCAGTAAGTTGTTGCGCCCAAAATGCCGTTGGCAAACTAGCTATTGTTACGCCTTTTTCATCGCAAAATTGAGTAAATTGTGCCAGCCCCAACATGCAGTCTTCATTTCTAATCTCTAACCTTGCACCATGACAAAGCGCCCCGAAAAATTCTTCAATAAAGATATCGAACGAGGTGTTTGAAAACTGTAACACACAATCTGTGTACGAAATATTATAACTATGTGTGATATGATTTTGATAGTTCACAATAGCTTTATGCTCAATCATCACGCCTTTTGGCTGCCCTGTCGAGCCTGAGGTATAAATCACATACGCCAGATGTGATGCGCTCACACCAACCTCTTGTGGCCGAGTACGTGG
>NZ_JABWPQ010000037.1:0-45522 GCF_013366255.1 Pseudoalteromonas sp. McH1-7
AAGCTGCTTTATGTGGCAAGACTTTACTAAATATCGCGATGTAAAATCGCTCCCACATGCAGTGTATAAACTCAGGTAGGAGCCACTTTATGTGGCGAGACTTTACTAAATCGCGATATAAAATCGTTCTTATCTGTACTACCTAGCTCTAGGTAAAGATAGACTAACATTACTCACAAGGTATAATAACACTCACTTTCAGCCCGCCTAATTCGCTGTGCGCTACTGTGATATTGCCACCGTGCAAATCAACCAACTTTTGGCAAATGGATAAACCCAGACCTGAACCACCAAGATCTCGACTACGAGACTTATCACACCGGAACAAGCGCTCAAACAAACGCCCTAAAGCTTCATCGTCCACTCCAGGACTTGAATCTTCAATGACACAGTAGAGTTGCTGATTCCGATAGCCAATATCCACGGAAACTTCACCTGGCTTGTCGGTATAATTTACGCTATTGCGAGCTAAGTTATTAAATACTTGAGCCAGCCTTGTTACATCAATGTCGATTTCCAGATCGTCTGGAAGTTCAATATTGGCGTTAAATTCAAGCCCTTCATCCGTCACAAAATCATCAATATCTTCTACAAAGCCAATAAACGCTTGTTTGGCATTGGCACGCTCTAATGCAAGATTAAGACTGCCAGTATCGGCCTGCGCAAGTTCGTAAATATCTTTGATTAAAGTGTTAAGCGTATCGAGGCGGCGGTTAAGCACTTTGTAGCTCTGCTTTGGGTTTTCCACCAAATTATGTTCCAATGATTCAATATGTAGTTTAAGTACAGTAAGCGGCGTTCTCAATTCGTGGGATATATCAGCAAGCAGTTGCTGTTTTAAATCCAAAGCTTTGTTGAGTAATTGTTTTTCCAGCTCCAGTGCACGACGTTTGTTTCTCGCTAGTAATAAAAACGCACTCAAGAAAATAATTAAAACACCGACTCCGGCTGCCGTAACAATTTGCTGGATGCGCTGCTCGGCAAGCTCAACCTCACGTTGTGTTTTTAGACTCTGTAACTCAAATTGGTTTTTCTGATACTCTGTATCCAATTGATAAGCAAGCGCTTTTTGGCTAGCTTCTTTTTCTAACTGAGAGATCTTGGATTCGGTATATTGCAACTGATAGTTAAGCGCGGATTCAAAGTCACCTTGTGCACTATAAGCGTCTTTTAAGACACGCAATGCGGTTTCTTTGAGGCCAAGATATGCTTCTTCTTCAGCAACGATCTGCTTCATGCTCTCAATAAAAAATTCAGCACGCTCTGGCAACACAATTTGTGCATACGTTGTCATCGTTTCTTGATAAAGAACTTTACTTTGGATAGGGTCGATAAGCTCAAGTGCCTGCTCAACAAATACTTTGGCTTCTGTTTTGTTACCTTCTTTGAGTTTAAGCTCAGCAAGGTTGCTCTTGGCCCAACCTTGATTTCTGGTATGTTTATGAGATTCAAAAATTTCGTAAGCCTTTTCAAACGATGCCTGCGCTTCATCAAAACGCTTAAGTTTGATTTGCTCACGACCGATACGGATCAAGGTATAAGCCGAGTAAACAACAGATCCACTTTCAAGGTCGTAATGATAGGCTGTTTGATAGGCTTGAAGAGACTTCTCGTGATCCCCAATCACCTGATGGGCTCCACCTAGGTTATAGTAAACTTGGGCAAGTAGTGCCGTATTTTGTTGTTGTTGACTTTTCAACACCGCAATTGATTGCTGCAACAATTTAAGTGCTTTATCTGGTAAAGAAAGGTCGGAATAAACGTCAGCTAATTGGGTGATAGACGAAACCTGTAAATCCGCAAACTCATATTTTTTTGCCACTTCAATCGATAACTCATAACTCTCTATAGCATCTTTATAACTACCATTATTTTTGTAAGCACCCGCACGGAACCGATAAGCATGGCATAACAACCGATGCATATTAAGTGCAGATAGCTGAGACACAGCTAAGTCTAAATAGCTAATCGCATCGCTGAACTTCCCCTCTTTGAGCATGAGGTCCCCATAGGTCAACGAGTACTTTGCCTCATATTGTGGCAAATGATACGTAAGCAATATTTGCTTGAAGCGCTCAGCCCAGCGGTGCGCATCCTCTAATTTAAAATCATTTTTTAATGCGACGGTTACTTTATGGTGTACCTCTGCTATTTCTTCAGGCGCAAGAGTCGATTCAAGCACCAAATCAACTTTTTGCAGAGCTTGCTCGCGAGTTTCTTTTTGCTGAAGCTCTTTGATGAAAACTTCATATAAACGTTCATTTGCTTGACTAAATGGTGCTAACAACACACATATCCAAAGCAAAGTTATTTTAATATATGACACCATTTTGCCTTTTTAATTGTCGCTCAAGTCGGTTTAGTTTAAAGGGAGTATGCATGACAGTACACATTAAAAAAAGCGGGTTGCCCCGCTCTTTTTAATCAACACCAATAAGGTTCAGATAGCATTGAAGATTGCCGGCTTTGTTCCATGGCACTCACTAAAAAATCAGATTTTTGTTTTAGCCACACTTGTACTTCTTGTAATGCGTCAGAATTTTGGTTTTGGCAAAGTTGATGCAAATAAGCCAAGGTTTCAAGTTCATAGATGCCATACACCACATCAATCCATGGCGTTCTAAATGCTTTGCGTGCTTCTTTATCGTAAAGTTTGCCTAGGCAATTGCCACTAAGCAGCGTGTTTTCTAGTTTTGCTCTTACTTGTAAGTAATCATATTCTGATAGCGTTTTTTCTTGCGGCAACAGGCTTTTCAACGCTTGCCAATCTTTATCAAAAAGTTGATTAGCAATATCAGTAACTGGCAGCTGCGCTGCGCTCAGTGCCTTTTGATCCCAATTTTTACGCCAAGCTCTATCAACCAACCAGCGCGTCAACGAGAGGATCAACCGGTTATAACGGGTACAATGAAATAAGTCTTCAATGTCTGTCGGTGTTGGCTGTACATCCTGTAAATCGGTGATCACATGAGCTAACTCAGGAAATTGATTTAGCTTTTTATAATAAGCATGACGCTTTGAAGTATAAGTTTTAAGGTGGATGGCATTCTCAACCCAAGCCAACTCTGACAACAACCACTTCAACTCATTGCGAATACTCTCAGTTAAGCTTTTATCCACGATATCATCAAATAGCCAAAACGCATGACGAATAAGTGAAATGCCATCAATGACTCGCTTAAGTGTTTTTAAGCTCGGTTTATTGAAATAACACTGTTCATGCTTTTGTACAAATTGGATCCCGTAGCTTACCGTCGCGATGAGTGCTTGCTCTTGCGTCGCTTGAGATTTAAGAGGGACAAAACCTATAAATTTATTTGGTTTCAGCGGCTTGTCGTCCGCTATTCGATAACCTCTAGCTGCTTTAGAGTATAACCCTAAGCGCATGCCTGCTTGTTTTATCAGGTGATCAGCCAAAAGAAATAAATCCTCTTTATTTCCCTCAATTAATTCTATCTCGAGCTCATTGATTGGCTCAATTTGGCCGTTCGCGGCGATCTCGCCTTTATCTAATACCGCTTCTATCTTAGTACCAGAATCCGTCTCCAATAGCCATGTACGACGAATAAAATTAGTACTGAAGATCGGGAATATATTCTGCGTAATGGATTCCAACTGCATGCCATGAGGCCAAATGTTAGCATCAAAAGCATGTAAGTCTGGACGCCCTGACTGAATAGGTAAGTTATATTCAGGCCGCTGATGTAACCCACCAACAACCTCTCCTGCAAGTTTAATTGTTTGTTCACACTCATCGTTACAACAACGAGTTCTTAAACCAATATCTAGCGCTCGTAATTCACGATTGGGCGTATCAAAGTAAGCATTCGTTAAATTTTTAGCGGGTTTGTTGGTGACCGTTTTTGCAAACTGTGTGAGAAGTGCAGGGATCAGCGGAACTTCATTATCTGAAACCAAGAATTTCAGTTCTATTTCAGTGTCCATTAGGGCAGTGTTTTACCTATTTGTCTACGGGAAGATCAAAATATACAAAGGAAGCCGAGTTTGCAATCTTTTTATCTGATGAAAATCCCGCTAAATATGTGCTAAATCAACAAATAGTTTGGATAAATTCGCTAAATGTCGGGATTTTTGATACGTAAGCTTAGCTCTCACGCTTTAGTAATTTCCAGTATGTAATCAATTATTTCGGCTTATTCAAAATAAACAAAGCCTTGCTATTAAGCTGTGAAATCCCTACTATTTTGTAAACTTTACCACCCTAAGAATAAAAGGCCCACGCATGTTCAACCTTAAGCAATTTATCATTGCGAGCCTGCTCTTAATAAGCTTTACCATTTTTGCTGAAGAGCCTGCCGACACTACCCCAGCAAACCCACCGCAGCCAAATGGCTATATAAGTGACAATCTTTATATTTTCATGCACACAGGTCCAAGTAAAAATTATCGGATTTTAGGCTCTGTGGATGCAGGCACACCAATCACTATACTTAGTGGCGCTGAAGATGGATTTGTCCAAATTAAAGATGACAAGGAAAGAGAAGGCTGGGTAGAGAGTAAGTTCATTACCACTGAGGCCGGACTAAAACAACAGCTTGAGAACCTGAATCAAACGCTGGTTGATACTCAAACAGCGCTCAATGACGCTCAGCAACAACTGCCCATCTTACAACAAAATAATACCAATTTACTTGCCGAAAACGTAGCGTTACAAGAGACCATTTCCGGACTTGAACAGCAACTTCAAGATGAACGCTTGTCACAGCAGCAAAAAGTCCAAAAAGAACAGCACCAGCTGCTGACTTACGGAGGTATCATCGGGATTAGTGGCATCATTATCGGTGTGATCCTGACACTATTTTTATCTCGTAGAAAGCGCTACGATGGCTGGTGATAGCTAATCATCGCTGGGTTTGGGTAATCTCATCATTGAGAAGAGCCCAAACCCGATTACCAAAATAGATGATACAAAACCAATCAATTTGACCAATTTTAAATAGATCCCTGACGCTAATTTCTCAGCGACGAGAATCTGCGGTTTAAAAAGCCCAACCGAGCACTATGGATAATTCGTGTAAATTATGCTCATACTTAACGATGCCCCCATACTCATATTCTTGCGACTCTTTAATATTTATAAGGGCGTATTCTAAACCTGCATAGAGATTGTCTGTAAGTTGATAATTAAATCCTACAGCAGTATAAATATCATTACCACTATCACCTGAGCCGGTATTATCTGGAGAAACTAATTGTGCGGGGAGCACATCTTTGTATTTCCAGTGTGCAATTCCCACTCTTATATTCGCATTAACTTTGTTAGACAACGCTATTTTACCCTTAACTCCAAGTCTTAGAGATTCAGTATCAATAGGCAAGACAACGTTATATGAAGTTGTAAAGGGACCCTCATTACTTCCAGGGATTGTGGTAGACCTATGAACTGTATATTCGGCAGGTGCTTCCCCATGATAGTGTTTAGAGATTTCAAGAGCTAACTGCTCGGTAAGCTCGAAACCCAGTCTAAGTCCAAATGAATCAGACATGGCAGATGACGCGCGCTTACTTCCGTCAAAGTCGTCCTTCGCATAAAGTTCACTATTGGCTTTACCAATAAGTGCTTCTGAGTATACGTTGATCTCAGCTTCTGCATAAATAGGTAAGGATAGTAATACCAATCCAAATAGTTTTATTTTCATTATCACATCAAAATTTACAGATTAAAAAAAGAGCAATATTTAATTTAAAATATTGAAATAAAAAGCGCGCGGCAGTATACACTGAATATAAAAAAATTAAATAGAGTAAATGATAGAAAATATAACAACACTTTTACTTCAAAACTCCTGTGAATAAACTGGGGTAAAAAGCCCTCCATAACCCTTCTTTCAACGTTTTAAGCTGAGTGATTCTCACGACTATTATCCCAAACTCCTGACTCGGTTACTCCTTGTATTTTTACCTTTTTGGTGTCAAATACCGGTGCTTTACCTTTCATACTTTGACTATGGTAATCGGTTGTAACCGCCAAAATAGTAGGCGTAAGGCGGACAATCGCGATGACGTTAACTACGGTCATTAACCCTAGTGCAATGTCAGCTAGATCCCACACTTGCTTAAGTGTCGCAGAGGCGCCCCAAAGCATCATACATAAGTAACACGCGGTATAGATTGAACGACCAACTTTATTATCTAAATGGAATAAATGTAAGTTACTTTCAGCGTAGGCATAATTTGCTACTACGGAAGTAAAAGCAAATAAAGTGATTGCTGCCGCGACAAAATACACGCCCCCTGCGGCAAAGTGGGATGTCATCGCAGATTGTGTTAGGCGTATACCTTCCATCTCACTGCCGATATCGATATCGGCTAAGAGAATTATCACAGCGGTACAGCTACATAGTACGATTGTATCAAAGAAGACCCCTAGCATTTGAATATAACCTTGAGTCACAGGGTGGTTGGGTATCGGTGTCGCACTGGCTGACGCGTGCGGCACACTTCCCGCTCCAGCCTCATTTGAATAAAGGCCGCGCTGAATGCCATTTTTAATGGCTGCACCAAGAGCGCCAGCTCCCGCTTCTTGCAAACCAAAAGCACTGCGCAAAATATCTAACAGCATGCCCGGCACTTGCGAGTAATTTATCACTGTGATGACGATGGCAACGAGCACAAAGACTAATCCCATTACGGGCACCACTTTTTCGGCAAATCGAGCAATCGCTTTAAAGCCACCAAGGATGATTGCACCTGCAAGTACAGTGATCACAATACCCGAGTACCCAGTTGGGATATTAAATGCGTAATTAAGCGCGTCGGTAATGGTGTTCGTTTGCATTGCGCTGAAGGTAAAGCCGTAGCCCAAAAACAAACACAGTGCGAAGCATATGGCCAGTGCCCTACTACCTAGCCCCATTTGGATATAATAGGCAGGGCCTCCTCTAAATTCGCCTTGACTATCACGTACTTTATAGACTTGACCAAGCACACTTTCAGCAAAACCGGTTGCCATCCCCAAAATAGCTATCATCCACATCCAAAATATAGCGCCACTACCGCCAAGAGAAATAGCGACCGCCACACCTGCCAAGTTCCCAGTACCGACCCTTGCGGATAGCCCGGTACATAATGCTTGAAAAGAACTGATATTATCTTTATCGCCTTTGCTACTGCCTTTTAATAGGCTAAACATGTGGCGAAATTTAACCACTTGTATTCCTCGCAAAAGAATAGTGAACCAGAACCCTGCAAATAACAGGATATAAATAAGTATCTGGCCTTCTCCCCATAAGAGCCCATTGATACTCTTAACTGCACTTTCAAACATAGGCGGTTCCTATTTTATTATTATTTGCCATTTATCTAGTATTTTTTAACGGTTATTTAAATGGACTCCAGCAATCATACAACGCACCGAGCCACCTGCGGCTTCAATTGTCGGTATATCAATAGCAACTAGCTTAGCTGACTTTTCAATGGCAGTAATTTGCTCTGGTAATAGCGCCCGATAAGCCGTAGTAGAAAGCGCAAGTATGCGACCGGTGCTCCCTTGCAACTCAATTGCGTTGCCACAAAAATGTTGGATTTGCTCATAAGATAGCTCAATTAGCGTGTGACCGCTTTGCGTTAAACAGGCAACAAGTTTTGTCCGCTGATGTTCAGGCACCATATCTAGACATATCATGGCGAAGTCGGTCGCAACACACATTAAGACATTAGTGTGATAAACCGATACTTGGTTTTTATCATAGGCATTAAATATCTCGGCTTGTAGCCCCAATTGCTGACAAACCTGATTAACTAAATCTGTGTTGGTGCGCTTAGACTTTACCGCATAGGCCACTTTTGTTTGATGGTCGATAACCATTGAGCCGGTGCCTTCAAGGAATATTTCTTCAGCGGTTAGATGACTATAGTCATTGATATTTGTCACCTGATACTGAGCACGTAAAAAATCGATAATGTCGCTGCGCACTTCAAGCCGTCGATTTGGTGCATACATAGGATAAATCGTCAATTGACCATCACTATGAGTCGAAAACCAATTGTTAGGAAATACTGAATCAGGAGTCTTCGTAGAGGTGTCCTCAAATAAGTGCACTTTCACGCCAGCTAATTCTAACGTGTGCACTGCGTTACTGACCTCAACATAAGCTCTATTGTTAGGGTTGTTTTCGCTACAAGCTTGCTGAAAAGCGTTATCTTGCATGGTTTGGGGGTTTGAAGTGAAATGGTGTGGGCGGATCATCACCACCGCTTGAGGTGCTTGGAATATTGTTGTCATACTGCACTCGTTATTTTGGTGTTGTCATATTCCTCACCAGTGTAACCACACCAAAAGATAATTTAAATTGTCCAAACAAGTTAATTATGTACTGGATTCATTGAAGCACTCCCAAGGTCCAACAATCGCTAGTGTCGTAGTTGGTGAGTAGACATTGACAAATAACGTACCTCCATCTGGTGAAAAACAAGCGCCTGCAAGTTCAGTTTGCTTGGTTAATCTAGCAAAATTGTAAAGTTCACCATTTGGTGTCACTCCTCTTAGGTAGTTATTTACAATATCCGAGTACTGATCCTCACACACAATTAAATGACCTTTTGGTGATACAGTGAGATTATCACCAAAGTTATAGAGAGACTGGCTAGTGCTTTCCACAAATAAAGATAGCTTTCCTGGACTGAGATGTTCTTTTTCTGTCCCTTCAAATTCAGATGGCTGATATTTCATCACTTGCCCTAGCTGCTTTTTCCCACCATTGGTGCAGCAGAAATACAGTTCTTTTTCACCCCAATGGATCCCTTCACCTCGAGCAAATAACGCTGCTCCACTTCGATAAGCACGGATCCGTAAATCGTCTTTAGCACTTTGCGGGTCGTCCAAATCTATCCACTCAACGATAAACTCCTGATGAAGTGGCATCGCTTTTTTATTCCAATTTCGACTATCAAATTGCGGGCTTTCTTTCACAACCAACGCTTGTAGTTTCCCGCCTTTGTGAAGCTTTGCTTTTTCGTTTGGAATAAAGCGGTAAAACACACTGTCTCCCCGGTCTTCCGTGAGATAAACAATACCTGTTTTGGGATCAACAGCAGCAGCTTCATGATTAAACCGCCCCATTGCTTTTAGAGGTTGTGGCTTAATTAAACCCTTTGCAGTCGCTGGTACTTCAAAAATATATCCGTGATCTTGTGTAAAACCATCATTTTTAGTTGCAGTTGTTTCTTCACAAGTAAGCCAACTCCCCCAAGGCGTTATTCCACCAGAGCAGTTGCGAATAGTGCCAACCAAGGATAAATATTCTTGTTCTTTTTGACGTGTTTTTAGGTTATAGACAATATGACTTGTGCCACCTGGAAGCGCGATGCCTGAGCCATTTGTATCAAAAGCAAGCTCACTTTTATGTTGGCGAATACTATTATCAGCTTTTGCTAAATCTGTTGGTTTCAATTCATGATTGCGGATCAATGCAACCCGCTCTTCATCTAAAGCAATACAGCCCATACCATCGGCTTTATCTGGTACAGTAAAACCATCGGACATTTCATCCCCAAGGCTTGATACTATTTGATAACTGAAACCTTGGGGCAAATCGAGTAAGCCATTGGGGTCAGTGATCAACGGTCCATACCCAGCTATCATCGTGTTAAAATCTAATAGTGGCACTCTGCCAAATGCGCTTTTAGAAAGGCCAATAAATGCGAGGGTGCCTGCCCCCCTTAAAAACCCTCGACGTGAAACCATAATTTCCCCTGCTGATTGTGAATCGTGTCGGTAATAATCTAGTGCTACACATAGTTAAAATCTATGTTGTTGCATAACTCAGTGACTTATGTACCTGTATGGCTTTAGCTAACAGGTACATAATGATTGAGATTCTTAAAAATAGCCGCGAATACCAAGTGCAAAACTGCGACCCGGACGAGGACCAATATCTTTTAAAAATGAGCTATGTACTCGAGCTTCTGTATCCGTTAGGTTACTTCCCCTAAGATAAATAGAGAGATCTTGATTGAACACCGAAAGATCATAAGAGATGCTAGCATCAACTAGGGTATAACCGTCGGTCGTGGTTTCTTCTGGTGCAATCCGGTCCTGCTCTTGATATCGAGTAATATGGATATGTGCACTGAGGTTATCCGTCTGATAACTAAACTGCGACCCAAAGCGCAGAGGTGGTGTACGAGGTAAATCGCCGCCTTCTTCTAACCTGGCACGCACAAAGTCTGAGAAAACATCAACTTTCAACTCGTCGGTCAATTGCCAAGCAACTTGCGCTTCAAAACCGTGCAAAACCACATCATCTGTCTTGAATAAATAAATAGGTAATTCGGAAGCATGATCGTGCTCATGTTCATGATTATGGTCGTGGTCGTGGTCGTGACTATGGCCATTCTCGGCGTAAAACCCAGTTTCTATTTGATAGTAGTAGTTATCTACTTGGTTGTAAAAAGCATTAAAAATAAAGCCTATATCACCTTGGGTTTTTCGCACTGTAATATCAATATTGTGCGACTTTTCTAGCGCTATACCTTTCTCATCGAGTTCGAAATGACCGTACTCATCCATTTTAAACAAAGCACCAACTTCATAAGTGCTAGTTCCTATGTGCGGACCAAAGGAAAATAACTCCGATGAAGAAGGAGCTCGTTCAGAGTGTGAAACAGATAACCCAAGGTTATAATTTTGCGCAAAGTCCCATACAAGACCCGAAGATAAACTGATAGGAGTAAACTGGTGCTCAACCGCATATATCTTTGTTGCTTCTGAATCGTGACCGATGTGGTCATGCATTTCAGTATCGTGCGAGTGGGCATCAATACTCGGTAAAGGCACATTACTTGCGGTGATCTCCACTTGCTCAATACGACCACCTAACTGCACTAAAAAATCACCAAATCGCCTTTCCTCCATTACTCCTATCGCAAGTGTTTGGGTATCAGATGGCGGCGTAAACGCCTCACTACCTTGAGCTTCAACATCACTGTGTTTGTAATGTAAGCTTACGCCACCAGTCCAAGCGGACAGAGGCTGATGTAGTAAATCAACTTTTAACTCATTGGTATCATTCTTAAATGTTGTTCCAACCATGCCGTGCTCAACTTCAGCATGTTCATACTCTGTAAAACCAGCACGCACATTCACTTTATCAAGCCAACCTTTGTTAAACTTGTACTCGCTTAATAGTTGCACTTTTGTTTGTGTTAAGTCGGCAAAAACCTGCTCTTCAGCCTCATTATGTGCTTCTTCATCACCATGCGTATGTCCCGGAATGCCGTATTTGCGGTTAAATTTCTCAACAGCCACACCGACATAACCTTGATCAAATAAGTAACTTGAGCCAACAGTAAAACCATCAGACTCTTCAGCACTATTTGCTACTTTATAGTGATGTTCATCATTGTCATTCCCTTCACTATGCTCATGAATTTCAGCAGGAACAGGTACTTCGTAATCATTAGATTCTCGCCAGAATGCATCAACATATAAGGCCACAGAACCAATACCCGATGTCGCATTAAACGAGGCTGTATTTTGGTCATCAACAGAATTACTTTCCAGATTCCATTCTCCGCGAGTTGTATTATCGGTTGGAACTCTTGTATCGACGACGTTAACCACTCCTCCAATCGCACCGCTACCATAAAAAAGAGTTGCAGGTCCTCGCAACACCTCGATTTGTTGAGCCGTTGAGGCTTCGGAGGCGACTGAGTGATCAGGACCAACCCTAGATACGTCACTGACATCTAATCCATTTTGCGTCACCAACACTCGCGGGCCACTCAAACCTCGAATAATTGGTGTACTCGCTACTTTGGCGTGAAAATTTGTATTGACGCCAGGCAGTTTTTCTAAGCTATCCCCTAGTGTAGCGGTTTGCTGTCGACGCAATGTTTCACCTGACAAAACACTAACTGGAACTGCCGATTCCATCGCCGACATATGTACAGGGGTAGCAACAATATCTATAACTTCTATTGGAGAACGATTTAACATTAGCATTGCGTTTTTAACGCCACCTTGATCCAGAGTGAGCGCCTTATGCAGGTGAGCAAAACCAGGTGCTCTTACATGGATTTGTTTATTTCCAAGCCCAACGCCCGAAATTTGAAAATGACCATTGTTATCTGTGAGTACGCGAATATCAGTTCCTTCGACCTCAATTGATGCATTTGCAATCCCTTTACCAGCTTTATTGACGACTGTACCTTCTACGGACTTTGCTACAAGGCTTGGTGGTAACAGTGCAGCAACGAGCAAGGATATTGTTGATAGTTTAGACATAACGACTCCAATAAATGTTATATTGTATCAATTATGCTTGATATGTTATATTGTATCAATAGTTGAATGAATTATGTCGTCATTGCCGTGAACAAAACTCAACGAAATTTTATTCTCAAACAGGCTCAAGCAAAATGCCAATCGTTAGGGCTGCGTTTAACTGAAAAACGACAGGGCGTGCTTGAAATATTATTGCAAACAGTCGAGCCGCTATCAGCGTATGAACTTACTGACAAATACAATAAAAGCACCAACTCTCCCATTCTAGCAATGTCCGTGTACCGCATTCTTGAATTCTTAGAATCAGTCAATCTGGCACACCGGATCCATTCTGCAAATAAATATATAGCCTGTAAGAGTCTAGATGGTGCGTGCCATCACCATCTATCCGTGATCTTAGTCTGCAAATCCTGCCATCAAATAGAAGAAATAGATTCTGTTCAAGAGGCTGCCAAGCATCTATTTAAAGCGGTAGAAAGCACTGGATTTTCAGCTGCAAATGCACGCTTAGAGTTGCCTGGCTTATGTAACCTTTGCAAAGCCAAACTTGACAAATAGGTCCCTACAATATGAAAAGCACACTGATAAAAAATGCAATTGTGGTCAACGAGAATCAATCACAAGAATGTGATGTACTTATCGTTGATAACAGAATAAATAAAATTGAAAGTTCAATAACGGCACAGTCAAATGACTATATTGTCGATGCGACAGGTTATTTTCTACTCCCTGGAATGATAGACGACCAAGTACATTTCCGTGAGCCCGGCTTAACACAGAAGGGGAATATAGCCTCAGAATCCAGAGCTGCTGTGGCAGGTGGTATCACCAGCTATATGGAAATGCCAAACGTAAGTCCTGCAACTACAACCATTGAAGCTCTTGAACAGAAATACGCGATTGCGTCTAGAAGCTCGCTGGCAAACTATAGTTTTTACTTAGGGGCAACCGAAGATAATTTAGAACAAATAAAACGTTTAGATGCGAAGAAGTACTGCGGTGTTAAAGTTTTTATGGGGGCATCAACAGGCGATCTACTCGTTGAGCATCCACAAGCTCTCGACGCAATTTTCAGAGAAAGTCCAACCCTAATTGTCACCCACTGTGAAGATGGAAGAGTGATTGAAAAGAATTTATCCATGTGCATCGGACGCAGTGGCAGTTTAACAATTCTAGATCACCCCATCATTCGTGACGTCGAAGCGTGTTATTCATCCTCTTCGTACGCTGTATCTTTAGCGAAACAATATCGTAGCGATTTACATGTACTGCATATCACAACAGAAAAAGAATTGAGCTTATTCCCTTCAGGCGATATTCGCGACAAACATATTACGGCAGAAGCATGTGTTCATCATTTGTGGTTCAGTCAAGAAGATTATGCACTGCAGGGTAACCTAATAAAATGCAACCCAGCGATTAAAGCGAAAAGCGATCGTGATGCTTTGTTAGCAGCAGTGCGTAATAATCAAATAGATATTATTGCTACTGATCACGCGCCTCATACTTGGCAAGAAAAGCAACTCCCCTACCAGCAAGCACCTGCGGGTTTGCCTTTAGTTGAACATGCATTGTTAAGCTTGCTCGACCATGTGCATCATCAGCGTTTATCTATAGAGCAACTCGTTGAGAAGGTGGCACATAATCCAGCGTTAAGGTATCACATTGTAGATAGAGGCTTTATTCGTGAAGGATACTATGCTGACTTAGTGCTCGTGAACCCTCATCAAGAAACGCTCACTTGCCATCAGAAAACACACTATCACTGTGGCTGGACCCCATTCGACGGTCACCGTTTTTCAGCTAAAGTTTTAAAAACTTGGGTGAATGGCAGTCTCGTTTATGACGGCCAACAACCGCTTAATACACCCAAAGCCGCTATGCCACTAATTTTTAATCGCTAGGGCATGTTTACCTTTCAAGTTTGTTTTTGCAGCAGTTTGATTGGTATTTGTACAAGACAGAGCCTGCGTAGCATAGTTATTCTATGTGAGTCAGGCGAGAACACAGTAGAAATGCTAATCAAGCGCTGCCCTTTGGGTTCAGCTGAGTGCGCTTTGTTCATTGTTGCTCAACTTTTGCACAGATTACTAGGCGGCAAGTCGAGCGTCGCGACCAAAACACACTCAGGAGAACAAAAATCAAACAGCAAAGATCAACAGGCCCTAGAAACCTCACCGGAAATGACTATGACAGTATCTTTACCTGATGTTGCCTCTGGGCAGCTTGCAACAACAGCTTTACCGCTAAAGTGGGTCGGTATGGAAAAAATTGCCATACCTTTAGAAGTAGAAATATCAAGCACCTCTTACCAAAGGGTTAACGCTCTTGCAAATATTTTTGTTAGCCTTGATAAACCTGAGGCGAAAGGGATCCATATGTCCCGGTTATACATTCGCTTGAGAGAGATACTAAGTACGACTCCTTTGAATATTAAAACGATTGAAGCGTTATTAAAAGAATCGGTTCAATCTCAGCAAGGATTGAGCAAAGCAGCCAAGCTTGAGTTACAGTTTGAAGTAACCATAGATAAACCAGCATTGTTGAGCGATCAATTCGGCTATCAAAGTTACCCTATCACGCTTAATTGTGAGTATATAAACTCAGAGCTTAGCTATGAGTTGTCACTTACTATTGCCTATTCAAGTACCTGCCCTTGTTCAGCGGCACTTTCTAGACAAGCATTAAGTGAAGAGATCGAAGAACAGTTTTCCCATGAGATGATTTCAAAACACGAACTAATGACGTGGATAACCTCTCTAAAAGGGAGCATTGCCACACCTCATAGCCAGCGTTCTTTCGCTTACGTAACAGTAAAACTAACAGAACGGATGTTACCCCTCATTCCAAACCTTATAAAAGCGCTAGAACAAACCATTGGCACGCCAGTTCAAACTGCGGTAAAACGCGAAGATGAACAGGCATTTGCGAAGCTAAATGCAGAAAATTTAATGTTTTGCGAAGATGCTGCGCGCAGAGTCAAGCAATTTTTAGAAACATGCCCTCAATTTATAGATTACTGGTTTAAGGTAGAGCATCAAGAAAGTTTACATGCTCACAATGCAGTCGTCGTTGATCATAAATTTCCAACACATCAGTTGTGCGGATAATCTCTTGTCTCACTTTAGGCTTGGATACACAAAAAGCTAACCGCTATTTTAGAGTTAGCTTGTCTTATCTGAGAATTTTAGAAGTAGCTCCGCTAGGCGATTGAAGCGGTAATTTCGCCCGCTAGCAAGAGTAAATATACGTATTAGAAGTAGATTTGAACGTAGTCAGAATCAAAGTTAACGGCTAGGAAGGCATTTACTACTCTACGTTTAGGCTACGCAAACAAACGGAACGTAAAACTGAAAATCGTTATAACACCATTATTATGCGATAAGTTGCAATATAAAACACAAGAAGTTGATATATTATAACATAACAAACAATACAAGAAGAATGTTTATGAAAAAGACTGTCATCGCAGCTGCGATTTACTCCACACTGTTTGTCTCAGGTTGCTCTAATTATTCAACTGAGATGACATCTGCCGTCTCTGCAGAAACAGCTTATATAAATCCATTACTCAATGTCAGCACCTTGACCTATCAAACTCCAATGTTTGATAAAATAAAGGATGAGCATTTTATGCCAGCATTTACATTAGGAATGGCAGAACACCTTGAAGAAGTCGAAAGAATAGCAAGCAACCCAGCAACGCCTACGTTTGAAAACACCTTAGTTGCAATGGAAAAAAGTGGTGCACTGCTAAAGCGAACCAGTAGTGTATTTTTTAACTTAATAGGCACAGATAGCTCGGTAAAGCGTCGTCAATTACAAAAAGAACTAGCCCCAATGCTCGCAGAACACCGCGATAACATCAATTTGAACGCCGCATTATTTGGCCGTATAAAGTCGCTTTATGATAATCGTAACTCACTCGAACTGGACTCAGAATCAAAGCGTTTATTGGATGTTTACTACACCAACTTTGTGCGAGCTGGCGCAAAACTAAGTGCTGAAGATAAGGAGAAAATTCGCAAAATCAATGAAGAACATTCATCTCTAACTACCCAGTTTTCACAAAACCTATTAGCAGAAACGTCTGCCATATCAGTGATTGTTGATGATAAAGCCGCATTGGACGGTTTAACAGAAAGACAAATTCTTGCCACTAAACGCGCGGCTGAAGCAGCAGGACATAAAGACAAGTACTTAATAGGTATTACCAACACAACTCGTCAGCCTATTTTAGCGTCTTTAACCAACCGAGCACTTAGGCAACAGATTTGGCAAGCTTCTGCTTATCGTGCTCAGTCAGGTGATAATGACAATACTCAGATTATCATCCGGCTGGCACAGTTAAGGGCTGAAAAAGCAGCGCTGTTAGGGTATAAAAGCTGGGCAGACTACGGCCTAGAAAAGCAAATGGCTGGAAACCCTAAAGCAGTTTACGACATGCTTGGTAGCATGGTGCCGGCCGTTGTTTCCAACGTGGAAAAGGAAGCAGCAGATATTAAAACGCTTATTCAAAGCGAAGGTCACTCGTTCGACATCAAACCTTGGGACTGGGCATACTACGCTGAAAAAGTTCGTCAATCTCGTTATGACCTAGACGAAACAGAAGTGAAAAAGTACTTCGAATTTAATAACGTCTTAGAAAATGGTGTTTTTTATACCATGAATAAGTTGTACGGCGTAAGTTTCAAAGCTCGCCCTGACTTACCTGTATATCATCCAGACGTTAAGGCTTATGAACTATTCGATAACAATGGTGAAAGCCTCGCGATATTCTTTGCCGACTATTTTGCAAGAGAAGGTAAACGTGGTGGAGCTTGGATGAATTCATTTGTAGGGCAATCTGAGTTATTAAACCAAAAGCCTGTGGTTATCAATGTCATGAATATTGCAAAGGCACCTGATGGTGAGCCAACCTTTGTGAGCTACAATGAAGTGACAACTATGTTTCACGAAATGGGACATGGCTTACACGGGATGTTTTCTGACGTAAAATATCCGAGCCTTGCTGGAACCGCTGTTTCTCGTGACTTTGTTGAGTTTCCCTCAACCTTTGAGGAAGACTGGGCTGCACATCCTGAAGTTATCAGTAACTATGCAAAGCATTACCAAACCGGCGAGCCCATCCCAAACACACTGCTTGATAAAGTGATCCGCTCACGAACTTTTAATATGGGCTACGATACCTTGGAGTACATGGCATCTGCGCTCTTAGATATGGAGTGGCATACAATTTCCCCCGAGCATGCTCCCACTGATATCAATGAATTTGAACAAGCGGCACTGGAAAAGCATGGAGTCGCCCTCGATTACGTTCCACCGCGTTATAAATCAGCATTTTTTGCGCACTCTATGGGAGGCGGCTATTCTGCTGGTTACTATGCCTATATGTGGAGTGAAATATTAGCAGCCGACGCCTATGCATACGTGCAAAAGCTCGGTGGCCTTAAACTTGAAAATGGCGAAAAATATCGTAAACATATTTTATCAGTTGGTAACTCAAGACCTGTAATGGACTCTTACAAAGCATTCCGCGGAAAAGAGCCGACGACTGCAGCGCTTTTAAAGCGCAGAGGGCTAGATCCCAAATAGTCTTCTCTTTAATTTGACCCAACCAAAAAGGGAAGCTGCAATGCTTCCCTTTTATCAATCTTATACCAGTTGTATTAAGTAAATGATCTATCTTGAAGCGGGAAAATAGCTTTAGTAGCACCGCTCTCGCGTCCTGCTACCGCTAAGGTACCTATATCCATATAGGCAAGGCAAAAATTTTGCTATTTAGTTGTTCTAAATGAGAAATTTTTAACGAAGCTAATATGCTATTTCACCCTTCAAATTGATTATAGAATTAATTCAATTGGTATTAAATACAATACCTTGCAAATAAGCTTGCTACGGTTGCAGCAGTTGGCTTGCCATGCTGCCAGTCTCCGCCTTCAACACCACTACCTGCAATATCCATATGTACATACGGAATTGGCAACTCGGCGTTACAGCCATGCTTGTCTAAACCACCAACAATTGCCAAAAATGCCATTGGGAATTGGTGACCACGAGCTGTCACGGCCGATGGTGCGTTGTTGCTCGATAGTACATCGTCTGCCAGGGTGCGTGGTTGGACAAAATCATAATCTTCGCGTCGGCTGCGGGACACTTCCGCACAGTCAGCCCACAGGTCACCCATATCTGCAATCTTACGAGATACGTGTGCTGCTCGTGCAGGACCATTCTCAACGTAAGCACTGTAAGGACCCATAGCGCGTGCTGCATGACCTGTCAGTGTTGCAACCGTAAAGATCTCAGGGTTTTTCTCACCCAGAGCTAAGTCTTTTGCCTCGCTGAGCAAGTCGCCCATTGCCAAGCGACCTTCAGCGTCGGTATTACCAATACGAACGCGAACCCCTTCCCTGCTCTCAATGATTTCATCTGGTACGAAACAGTCAGAACCAATCGAGTTACGAACCACGGCAAGGTAAGCAATAACCTTAACGCCTTTTGGCTGATACTTAGCAACCGCTTCCATAAAACCAACCACTGACGCCGCACCACCTTTATCTCGGCTCATGCCTGCCATAAAGCCACCTACTTTAAGGTCGGCACCACCGGTATCGTAAACAAGACCTTTACCAACAAAAATAAGAGTACGCTCAACATCACCTTCAGGCTCGTATGCCATTTTTACAACACGAGGGTGATGGCGTTCAACGGCGTAAGACGCACGCGCCACAGTACTGAGTAAAGGATACTGCTCATCCATAATTTTACGATCAGCGATAACCTCTACGCTTACCGCAGAACCTTGGAACAGCTCAACGCAGTAATCAGCAAAACGTGGCGGTGCCATGCGCTCAGGCTCGGTACCACACAGATCACGCGCAGCATACTGACCAGCCGCGATTGCGCTCAGTTGATCGCAGCTTTGTGCTGATGCTTCAAAAACATAAATCGCCTCGATTGGCTCAATTGCATCACCACGGTACTCACGAGCTTCTAATGGCTGCCATAAACCTTGGCATGCACCTAAAAAGCTTACAGCACGAGCATTTTCGTAACGAGCATCGGCAGGCACATTAACAACAGCAAGCACAGGTTTTACAGCACCTGCTGCTTTTGCTTCTAAAATGCCGGCTTTTGCTGCCTCAAAGAAACGGCGCACATCATCATAATCTCTATCAAGTGGCCCAGTTGGTGCAATCACTAAACGGTTGCCCGGCACTTTGTCTGAAACAAGTAAGCTTGCCTTTTGAGCAATACGTGCATCAACGGCTAAAAATGGCGCCGCAACTTCGTCGAGCTGTGCACTGCCGAGATTTTGGATATCATGAGTAACAACAACGATAGCATCAGCATCGCTTTCAAATAAGGTGTTGCAAGGTAATGCAATTGGAAAAGACATAAAAACGGCCCTTTTCTATATTAGAATTAGGGCCGACTATAGGTGATTTATGAGTAAGTTCCAAGGGAACTACGACATATCACGGGCTTCATCTGGTTTTGCTTTGGTTTTGCTTATCACCGACCAAGCTTCTAACATCACCAAAATACTGACCACCAGCACGATAACGTCAAGCACAACCAACAGCCAGTTGCCTTTTTGATAGTATTCCCCTAGCTTGATCACACCAGCAAAGAACGCCATTACCAGTACGAATACCATTGGGATTAAAGTGTACTTGGCGGGACGCCCTAATTTGATAAGGTACACTGAGATAACCAGCAGAGTTAAGCTTGCCAAGATTTGGTTAGTCGAACCAAACAGCGGCCAAATCACCATACCACCACTACCTGATGCGCCCCCTGCGCCAAAGGCAAGTAACAAGCAACACCCTACAGCAAATAAAGTTGCGACAATACTGTTGTTCAAGAACTTGATGTTATAGATCTCGCCCCACTCTTGGATAATATAGCGCTGTAGCCTAACGCCAGAGTCCATCGTCGTGCCTGCAAAAAGAACAACCATAACCGCAAGTAGCGTTGACGCGATTTCAACAGGTAACCCCCAACCTGTACTGATAAGGTTTGAGCCACCATTTATGAAAGCTGATACGCTACCGGCACCAAGGTGACTATAAATTTCGTGCCACTCTTCTGGCGATACTGCAAGCATCACACCACTCACGGCGACTAACGTAATAAGTGCTAGTGAACCTTCACCAACCGCACCTAAGTAACCTACAAAACGGCCATCTTTTTCTTTGTCTAGTTGTTTAGAACTCGTTCCTGAGGAGACAATTCCGTGAAAGCCAGATACCGCACCACAGGCAATCGTTACGAATAGTAGCGGGATAATGCTTGGGGTATTTTCGACCGTTTGGGTATTAAATGCCGGTGCAGTAATATCTGGCATCACCACAAACACTGCTCCGTATAATAAAACCAAGCCAACCAGCAACTGCATACCATTAATAAAATCACGTGGCTGTAATAACATCCACACAGGTAGTAATGATGCCACCGCTGCATACATAAATAAAATGATGATCCAGTTTGCTTTATCACCGAGGCCAAACATTTCTGTTGGTAAGGTGATAGGCATGCTGCTCCCCATATAAATGGTCGCGTAGAGCACAATAACTCCGATAATACACAGCGGCACTAGCGGCACTTTTCGTTTTAGCAATTGACCGATGATAAGCGCTACAACAATAGCCGACCAAGCTGGGAATACCGCATTAGGATTACCCACAAAAGAGTTTGCAATCACCACGCCGAATACTGCATTAACCATGAGCAGTACAAGGAAGACCACAATCATAAACAATGAACGAGTACGCTTACCGATGACGCTTTCTGACAGCGCCCCCATCGATTTACCTTTATGGCGAGCACTTGCCCATAGCGCGCCCATATCATGAACACCAGCAAAAAATATAGTGCCAAATACAACCCAAAGCACCGCTGGCACCCAGCCCCAATAAACAGCAATAGCAGGACCAACAATGGGTGCCGCACCTGCGACTGAAGTAAAGTGATGCCCCCATAGTACCACTTTATTCGTCGGTACATAGTCAACACCATCTTCCAATTCATGAGCTGGCGTGACAAAGTTGTCATCCATTTTAAAGATTTTTTCAGCAATAAATTTGGAATAGACAAACCATCCAAATAACATCCCTATAATGCCGAAAAGTACGATCATTATGGATTGCATAATGCTTACCTCTTGTTGTTGTTTTAATTACACGCACATTGCGTGATTAGTTTGTTCCACGACAACTTCGAAGCTAGCATAAAATAAATTATTTGCAGTTATCTTTTAGTCTAACCATCAAAAAGCCCAAGCTGTGCTTGATCACCCGGTTTTTCATTTAAACCAATATGCAACCCTATCAGACGAACTGGTTTAAATTTTTGCCGTGACATAGCTTCCACCAGCAGCTCTTCAAAAATGGCCAGATCAATATGTTGATATTGGCACTCTTTCGTAGTTTGAGTGAAATCGTAAAATTTCACTTTCACACCAAGCTTATTAAATCCACGTGTTAGATAAGGCTGTGCTCGGCGTGTAAGCTCTGGCAAGAGCTTTTCTGTGATGACCTGCTTAAGCGTAGCTAGGTCGAGCGTGTCTTCTGCAAAAGTAGTCTCAACACCCACAGACTTACGCACCCGGTCAGTCTCAACCCGGCGCTCATCTATGCCTTGGCAGCGTCGCCACAACACAGTGCCAAACTTACCAAATGACTGGCGTAATTGCGCTTCAGATAGCGCTTTAACATCATTCCCATATTCAAGCCCCATCGCAAGAAGCTTCTGTTGCGTCACTTTGCCTACACCAGGGATCTTTTTAAGGGGCAACGCATCAATAAAAGCGCTTACTTGGTGAGGGGGAATAACGCACAGACCATTGGGTTTGTTTTCATCGCTGGCAATTTTAGCCAAAAACTTAATCGGTGCGATCCCAGCAGAAGCGGTTAAACCTGTTTCTTTGAATATGTCTGCTCGAATTTGTTCAGCAATAAGGGTCGCACTACCACAACATAGCTCGCAGTCTGTAACATCAAGATAAGCTTCATCCAAAGACAATGGCTCAATAAGCGGCGTATAGCGAGAAAAGATAGCTCGAATTTGCTGTGAAATTGCTTTGTATACGTCCATTCTTCCAGGGACTATGACTAGCTGCGGGCAGAGTTTTTTCGCTTGATAATTCGACATAGCAGAGCGCACCCCATATTGCCGGGCAATATAATTTGCCGTCGATAGTACCCCACGGTGACTTCGTCCACCGATAGCCATAGGTACTTTTGCAAGCTCTGGATTATCACGCATTTCTACCGAGGCGTAGAACGCGTCCATATCAATATGAATAAATTTACGCACGCCAAAACACTGTCTAAATAAACAGTGTTTATTATGTGCTAATTTTGCAACTGTTGCAATCTTGAACATAGGTCACAATGATCTGGACTATACTTGTGTGGATGTCTGTTGCAAGTTGCACTGCAAAACAGAGATAATGCTAACAATATCAATACAGTTCAAAGCACTAGATCCGTTACTTTGGCTATATTTAATCATTCAGTAATTAATCAGGAGCCTGCATGAAGTACTCACGACTTGGTAGTAGCCCACTTGAAGTTTCACGCATTTGTCTTGGAAGCATGACTTGGGGCGTACAAAACAACCAGCATGATGCCGACGAGCAGATCAATTATGCACTAAGCCGTGGTATTAACTTCATTGATACCGCTGAAATGTATGCAGTTCCCCCATCACCAGATACCTATGGTAAAACCGAGGCTATCATAGGTAACTGGCTAAAACGCCATCAAGAAAAGCGCGAAAAGCTCGTTGTTGCAACAAAAATTGCAGGTGCTGGCTTACCTTGGATCCGTGAAGGTAATGCCATTACAGGTAAGGCCGTGATCCAAGCCGTAGACGATTCTTTAGCGCGCCTAAATACCGACTACATAGACCTGTATCAGTTACATTGGCCAAATCGCACCTCCCCGCACTTTGGTAAGCAATGGCCTGGTATGTTGCCACTCACAGCTCTTAACAGTGATGAAGAACGTGAGGGGATGTTAGATATTTTAGAGGGGCTAGCAACATGTATTCAAGCCGGAAAAATTAACCATTGGGGCCTTTCAGATGATACGCCATGGGGAATTCACACCTACCTTAACTTGGCCAAACAACACAATTTGCCAAAGCCTGTCTCTATTCAAAATGAATTTAGCTTGTTACACGCAAAGGATTGGCCATACCTCATTGAGAGCTGTGTGAACGAAGATATTGCCTATTTACCTTGGTCACCGCTTGCCAGCGGAATGCTAAGTGGTAAGTATTTAGGCGGCGCAAGACCCGAAGGCAGCCGCTGGACTTTGGTACAACGACAGGGCTTATTCAGAGACACGCAATTAGCTCAAGAAGCCGTTGCCAAATATGTAGACATTGCCAACGAATTCAATATGACCTCGGCTCAGCTGGCACTGGCATGGTGCAACCAAGTCGATGGCGTGACTTCAACCATAATTGGCGCTACGACCATGGCACAACTTAAAGAAAATATTCACGCGTTTGAAACTCCCTTGTGTGCAGAAGCCTTAGCAGAGATTGATACTGTATTCAAAGCGTATCCAGCACCATTTTAGACCATCCAATCGCGATACGCTGAGGCTTAGCGTATCGCCTTATCACACTATCCTTAAATATCTAGATTGAAGTTAAACCCCATGCAGAACCTTAATACTACTCCAGCCATTCCACTTCAGGGTACTTGTTTTACCAGAAAAACCGCTCGCGCTATCGTCCTTAGGGGTAGTGATATTTTACTGCTTTACACCAAGCGTTATGACGATTACACCCTACCAGGTGGTGGCGTCGACGAGGGTGAAAGCTTAGAAGCAGCATTGGAGCGCGAGCTAAAAGAAGAAACGGGTGCAGTATCCATCACAGGGGTGACGCCGTTTGGCCGCTATGAAGAGTACCGCCCTTGGTATAAACCCGATCATGACAATATACATATAATCTCTTATTGCTATGTTTGTGAGATTTGTGGCGAATTTGATACCCCTACCATGGAGGATTATGAACACGCCAATGGTATGAAACCGGTGTGGATCAATATAAACCAAGCCATCGCGCATAACGAAGCAAAACTCAATGATGCGAATAACAAAGGGATGTCCGTTTTACGTGAACTCACCTTGCTAAAACATATTTCCGCACAATTAGTCACAGATTAATTTGCCTATTGAGGGAACAATTAAGCCTTTATTAAACTCTAACCCCGCACGACTCAAGGATTTAATAAGAATAATGCGGCTGCTCCAAAACAACCTGATTAGTTTCACCATCATCGGCTCTATTTTGCTGCATCTACTGCTCGGGTGGTACCTGCAGCAAAGTACCTACGTCCCCTCAAAGCCGTTGCCAATTAAAGCAATGAAAACCTATTTGGTTATTGAGCCTACTAAGCCTAAGTCGGAGCCTGTTAAGACCCCGGCGATCACTGAAGATAAGCCAGTAAAAGAGTTAAAACCAACACAGCTGGACAACACGGTTGAAGTATCAACAGCGACACAAGTAGAACCAACAAAGCCAGCGGTTGAAAATACAACCAAGCACGAGGCCAAAACGGCCGTCACCACGCAAGCTAAAAAGCTAGATCATCGAAAAGCAATCTCGCAATTTCGCCAGCAACTTTTAGAGCGCTCGGCCAGTGATAGTGTTCTTAGCCCAAATCAAGCAAAGCCGCAGCGGATCACCGTGCCTAAAAGGCATCAAACTACCGCTGCGAGCATGCAAAGAGAACAACTCGAGTCTACGCCTCAATACACCGTCTACCGCGAAAATGGCCTGTGTTATGCTGAGGTTAGACCCGATCCGAGTATTCCGACACCGGAGGGGTTAAATAAGAATTGGCGTACTGCGCCCCGCCCTTGCGATGGCGGAGCCATTAAAAAAGCCTATGATGCCGCGATGACTAAATGGCTAAACAAGCGCTAATCTTGCTATCATAAAGCAAACCTATTGCTAAGAGTCCGTTATGGAAAAAGTCACCATTTTAGTCGATGCTCAAAATGTTTATTACACCACCAAGCAAGCCTACCAAACGGGCTTTGACTATAATGCGTTTTGGCGCAAAGCAACGGCTGATCGCGAGGTATATCAAGCCATTGCCTATTCCAGCGAACGAGGTGATGATAAACAAAGACAGTTCCAGAATATCTTACGAGCAATAGGCTTTGAGGTGAAATTAAAGCCTTATATTCAACGTGCCGATGGATCAGCGAAGTGTGATTGGGACGTTGGCATTACAATAGATGCGATGGAGTGCGCAGCAAAGTCCGATGTGATAATTCTAGTTACTGGTGATGGTGACTTTGATTTACTCGCCAGTAAACTTAGAGATAAATACCATACTCGAGTTGAAGTTTACGGCGTGCCGCAACTTACCGCTGCTTCTTTGATCCGTGCTGCCAGTGAGTTTATTCCAATCGAAAACGAGTTATTAATTGGCAAGAAATAAACAAGCAAAACCCCTTTGATAGAAGGAGCTTTGCTTGTTTGACGAATTTGTCATTTTTGCTCGCTTAGCCGCGTAATAAACGCGTTTTAATCCGATAAGTAATATTCCACACTCGTTACCACGCGCACGATTTTAATTTGTGGTGTGTTACTGTCTCGATCACGAATACTAAACTGCCCTTGCCTTGCCGATTTTATTTTGCCAAGCACAGAGTCAGAATCTTTAGCAAATTTTACCGCAACTTCTCGCGCTTTTTGCGTCGCTTCTTGCACCATTTCAGGCTTAATATCATTAAGACCAGTAAACAAATACTCTACTCGATTTTGATAGTCATCTTTAGTGATAGCAATACCTTGTTTTGCCAGTTCATTCAGCTGACCCAATGCTCGGGAGACTTTATCAGGATTATTAGAATATACCGTAACTCCGGCCTTTGCTACATAACGAAACCCTTGATTATTTTGGCCATACTCTTGAGCATATTTGTCTGTGATAGAAGGTGCCGACACCGATAGCTCAGACGCATCAAACCCCTGCAAGGTTAGAAATGCCCGAATGGCTGCATTTTTCTTTTCGGTGCGCTCAACAAGCGTTTCAAGGTCGTTATCGGCATCACGATAAAACACCGGCCAAATTACCGTATCTGCTTTAACTTCTTGTTCAGATAAGCCCTTCACACTAACGGTTCGCTCCATGCCTTTTACTGCAATAATGGTGTCTTTTATCAACCAACTACTTATCACCACTGCCAGTGATAATAGCGCGGCTGGGGCTAAATATTTACTCATAGTCGACATCTTTCTATCCTCGGGGTTATGCCTTCGTTGTGACTTTCAAACTCTTAAACCTATATGCTTAATTAAGTGCGCTATCTTAAGGTGAAAAAACCTGACTTAGTCAGCGTCAGAGTGGCTCCTTCAAATTGAGCGAGTATTAAGTCTAATTGGTATTATAACGGGGGTAGATCAAAGTCTACCACTGTAGCGCTCGAAAACTGCCAGCAAAATGGTAGAGTGATAGATATGAGCCGAGGCTGAATTAGGAATCAATATGAGCGTAAAACGCATTAGCCAATTTTTTAACCCAAAATCAATTGCCGTAATTGGGGCCTCTAACCACCCTGATCGCGCTGGCTTTATCGTGATGCGCAACTTGCTTCAAGGCGGATTTAAAGGGCCAATTATGCCTGTTAGCCCAAAACACGTGGCGGTGCATGGTGTACTGGCTTATGAAACCATCAAACAGCTTCCGAAAGTCCCCGACCTCGCCGTCATAGCCACCAACAAACAAACGCTGATTAAAATAATCACCGAACTGGGAGAAATAGGCTGTCAACATGCTGTTATTATTGCCGCAGGTCTTGATAATCAGCATAAACAACAGCTAAAAGAAGCAGCCAAAGAAGCAAAAGTAACATTACTTGGCCCAAACTGCCTTGGATTATTAATTCCTCATTTGGGAATTAATGCCAGCTTTTCTCATACTGTAGCAGCACCTGGAAAGCTCGCCTTTATTTCACAATCTGCGGCTGTCTGTTCCACTATTTTAGATTGGGCACAGCATAAAAAAATTGGTTTTTCCTATTTTGTTTCTGTCGGGGATTGTCTTGATATTGACTTTGATGAGTTACTTGATTTTTTAGGTCGTGATCCGAAGACACAGGCCATATTACTTTATATTGATAATATCGATGATGTTAGGCGGTTTATCTCCGCAGCAAGAGCGGCGGCCTTTAGTAAACCTGTGATTGCTATAAAAACGGGAAAAACCAAAGCTGGTGCTATTGCCGCTCTCAATCATACCGGAGGAAATACCTCAGATGATGCTGTGTATGATGCTATGTTTCAGCGCGCAGGTATGCTGAGGGTAAATGATCTGAGAGAGCTATTTGCTGCCACTCAAACCCTTGCCCTGCACCCCAAATTGCTGCAAGTAGAACAGCTAACTATATTAACCAATGGCGGTGGCCCTGGCATTATGGCAGTGGATACGCTGCTGCAAAACTCCGGCAAATTAGCCGTGCTCAGTGAGCAGACTAAGCAAGCACTTAGCGCCCTGATCCCACAGACCGATCATGCTTGCAACCCCATCGATATTTTTGGCGATTCCTCACCAAAGCGCTACCAACAGGCGCTAGAGATTTTGCTCAAGGCAGATGAAGTTAAAAATTTACTGATCATTCATACTCCTTCAGCCTTAGCTCCAAGTACGGCCTATGCCGAAATTATTGCCGAAACCTTGGCTAAAATTCCAAAAATGGCACGCCCTTATGTAATGACAAACTTTATGGGAGAAGAAGCCGCTTACGCGGCAAGGCTAGTGTGCGCTAATGCAAAAATCCCAACTTATCGCACGCCGGAGGGAGCTGTCGGTGCATTTATGCACTTAGTTAGCTATCGTCGTAACCAAAAGCACCTCACCCAAACACCAGAATCTTACAGTGATGAGACTCACCTTCAGCATAAACAGAGTAAAACGCTGATCAATGAGTTTTTAGATGCAGGTGCCGCTAAACTTGCAACACATCAGGCATCCCAAATACTTGCCAATTACGATGTAGAGTGTATCGAAACAAGAGTTGCCTTAACCCCCTCGGAAGTAAAAGAACAAGCTCAGAGACTAGGATTTCCAGTTGCGCTTAAACTCATTAGTCATGATATTCCCTCTAAATCTGAAGTCGGAGGCGTAGTACTTAACCTCAATGATGCTGAAGAAGTTGAACAAACTGCATTTGCCATGCTGCTGCGGATCCGTGAAGCTGCACCCGATGCCGAAATTGAGGGCTTTTCATTACAAAGAATGGCAAAACGTGCTGGTGGGCAAGAATTAAGAATTGCGGTTAAGACCGAGCCTGGTGTTGGTCCAGTGATCTTATTAGGCGAAGCTGGTACCGGCTTAAACTTTTCACAAGCAGCAGTAGCTTTACCGCCTTTGAATATGAACCTTGCCAAATACCTTATTGCCGCAGCTCACGATAAAGGCGTCATAAAGGAGCGCGCTTTACCTGAGAAGGTAGACAAATACCGCCTGTGTGCCTTACTCACTAGAGTGTCGCAAATGGTGGTTGATCAGCCCGATATTAGAGATATGGAGCTCAATCCCATACTAGCCTGCTCGGGACAGTTTCAGGTATTAGATGCCACTATCTCCTTGAAACGTTATCAGCCAGTTGCAGGACGTAAGCGTCTTGCAATACGCCCATATCCTAAGGAGTTGGTCAGCACCGTCACCTTAAAAGATGGCCGCCCCGCAACACTGCGCCCTATTCGTCCTGAAGACGAGCGAGCTCATCAAGAGTTCGATCAATCTTTGACTAAAGAGGATAGATATCGGCGTTTCTTCGGTGAATTACCGCAGTTTAACCATGACCAGCTGGCAAAAATGACACAAATTGATTACGACCGTGAGATGGCCTTTATTGTCACTATACCGAATAAATCTAGCTACCAAACACTAGGGGTGTCTAGAGTCTTGATGGATCCTGATAATTTAGTTGCAGAGTTTGCCGTGGTCGTGCGTTCTGATTGTCAGGGGTTGGGACTTGGCAGGATTCTCATGGAAGCGGCTATCACGCACTGCCGAAAACAAGGCGTTGAGAGTATTGAAGGGATCACGTTACCGGAAAATAGTGGCATGATAGGCCTTGCCAAAAAACTTGGATTTACGGTTTCGCGAGATTTCGAAGAAGGCACCATCCAGATGGTGTTACATTTTTAATCATACCAATTTGCTTAATTAAGTGGTCTATTTTGAGGCGAGAAAATCTTGTCGATAACTCCGCTACCGCGTCCTGCTATCGCCAAGGTACCTACATCCGTGTAGGCAAGGCTAAAATTTTGCTATTTAGTTGTTCTAAATGAGAAATTTTTAAAGCTGTTAGCGTCAGATTTACTCCTTCAAATTGAGCAAGTATTAAGTCAAATTGGTATCAAATAGGGTTTGGAGAGCTAGCATTTTGATGCAACTTCACATCAGAGAAAAAACCGCTGCGGTTTTAGAAGCAACAGGTAAATATCGCAAAGTTGGTCGCGCGGTTGATATATTTCTTATTACTCTCATTCTTACGAATGTTGTCGCGATTGTACTTGAATCTGAGCGAGACTTAGCGAAGGCATATCATTATTACTTTCTCACCCTGGAGCTTGTCAGCGTTGCCATATTCGCAGTGGAATATCTGCTCAGGCTATGGTGCTGTGTAGATAAACTCGACTATCGCCACCTTGATTTACCAAACTGGAAAAAGCGCCTTAAGTATTTAGTATCACCTCTTGCGCTGATCGATCTAATCGCAATATTACCCACTATTTTAATGGCATTTATTGCCTTTGATTTGCGTTTTTTAAGGGTGATCCGCTTACTGCGAATTTTCAAACTCACGCGTTACTCAAGAGCAATGCAACTATTACTCGCAGCATTTAAAGAAGAGTCTAGCTCTTTGTTAGCAGCATTTTTTATTATGAGTGTTGTGCTCATTATGGCTTCTTGCGGTATTTATTTAATTGAGCATGATGTCCAGCCGGATAAGTTTGGCTCAATTCCCAAGTCAATGTGGTGGGCTATGGCGACACTCACCACTGTAGGTTATGGTGATGTTGTCCCTATAACCCCATTAGGACAATTTTTTGGTGGTGTGATCACCTTACTCAGTATGGGAATGGTGGCGATCCCTACAGGCTTGTTGGCATCAAGCTTTGCAGATCAGATGCGAAAGCGTAGAGATGCTTTTCATGAGGCTGTGCTACATGCTTTAGTGGATGGTGAGGTTGATAAGAATGAAAAAGAACACCTAGAAGCGTTAAGACTTGAATTAGGGCTGAGCCAGCTAGAAGCCAACCAAGCTATTAAACTAATGGCAAGCCAACGTGTGCATCACATGTATTGTCGTCATTGCGGCAAGCGGCTATAGCCGCTGCTGCATTTTTAGCATTTCAGCCACCTGCTCACCAGCTACCGCGGGACTATATCGGTATCCCTGATAGTGATCAACATGCTCTGCTGTTATTCTTTGCAGTTGAATATCGCTCTCTACACCTTCAGCAACACACAAAAGCCCTAACCCATGGGCTAGATTCACACACGAGCGAACAATTAAATAACTCTCTGGTTGCTCTGAAATTTGCTCAATAAACTGCTTATCTATTTTTATTGCATCAAGTGGCAACTGCTGCAAGTAAGTCAATGAGGCATATCCAGTGCCGAAATCATCCATATAAATGCTGCAACCCAGTGACTTGAGCGCCTTCATAATTTCTACTGCACTTTCAATGTTGCTCAGCATCGCGGTTTCTGTAATTTCAAACGTCACATATCTCCCGTCCACTTTACTGCGCTGCAACAGACTTGCTATCTCTTCAACGAGCCCTTCATAGTCAAAGTTAATCGCAGATAAGTTAACAGATACATATACATCTGGTTGTATGGTTTGCCAGTGTCTCAACTCGATTAGCGCCCGCGATAGTGTCTGTAGTGTAAGCTCTGTCACTACACCTGTTTGTTCAGCGGCTAACGCAAATTCTTGGGCACAAAACTCATCATTGTCAGGCCAACGCAACAAAGACTCAAAACCTAGCAACTTGCCACTTTGAACATCGACAATAGGTTGGTAGTGATTACTGAACTGATTATTTTTTAGCGCGTTCATCAATGCTTGTTCGACTTCCCGTGAGCGCCTTACTTTGCCGTTCATTTCTTCACGGAAGAATTGATAAGCTGAGACTTGTTTTATGAGCACATGATCAAGTGCTGCTTTTGCCGCTTGGCTCAGGGCAAAAGCATCTAAGGCATCATCAGGATACATTGCAATTCCAATAACAGGCTGCATTGCTACACTTTGACCTGACACATTAAATGGGTTGGCAAAAGAGTGAAGTAGGCACTGCACATACTGCTGAACCTGTTCAGGGTGATCTAATCCCTCCATCAATACATAAAACAACTTGTCTTGACCAATGGCTAAGCTGTCTAATTCACGAAAACAACAACGTAGCTTTTTCGCCAGCAAGGGTAATAATTCGGCCACAAAATCTGTACCGTAAATATCATGAAGGTGTTGCAAACGGCTAAACTTGATAACCAGCAAAGCATGTTGAGTTGGGTGAACTTGAGATTGCTTAATCACATGTTGCACTCTATCCATCAATAGCGCTTTGTTGGGCAGGTTAGTTTGTAAATCATAATTAGCTAATTGATATAGTTCTTTTTCACTGCGCTTTTGTTGACTAATATCAGTTAACACCACCACATAGCTGTGTAACTCCCCCTCGCTATTGGCTACTGCAGATATTTTCACTAAAACATCACGTTCATCACCATTTGGTAGGGTTACAACCTCTTCGGAGCTAATGTGTTGGTGCACAGCCAAAGCCATCGTTTTTCGCAGATACATTATGCGCTTTTGCCGCGATACACCAAGTTTCACGGCAGTACTAGAAGACGGGATTGACTCCAAGTTGAAAGCATTTTGCATCGCTCTATTGCATACTTGAATACGTAAATTTTTGTCTAGGATCATGACCCAATCACGAGTTTGCTCAAATGCAGCGCCAAATAGTGCTGCCCGCTCCTCAAATAAACGTTCACGCGTCAAGTTAGTATAAGTTCCAGCTACTTGAGTGGGATTACCATCTTCCCATTCCAGCACTTTGCCAAAGTCTTTATACCATCGCCATTGCCCTTGGCTGTCTTTTAGGCGGTATGTACAATCGATAAACCCTTTATTTGTAGTCACAAACTCTAGCCACTGTAGTCTGAACATTGCCCTATCTGCGGGATGTATTTTTTGCAGATAATCGTCAAGTCCGACACTTTCAAGATCGTAATCTAGTTCATTGATAAGTCTCGGTTGATAAATTAACGTGCTCCCAGCATGCCACTCCCATACCCCTGAGTTACTTCCTTCAAGTGCCATTTTTAGCCGAGCCTCACGATCTTGTGTGGCTTTGTGGGCAGCTAAGATAAGCTGCTCAACGCGATATTTTCGATAACTCCAAAGCGACAATAGCATCAGCGTTAAAAACACATAACCCGCTATCGCAACTGGTGAGCGCCACGCAGGATAATTAACCTTTATCGTCAATTTTGCAGGAGGCGTATAGTCGCCAGTAAGGGGGTCTTTTGCCCATACTTTTAGTGCGTACTCACCGGGATTCAATTTAGGAAAAACAACTCGATTTTGATTGCGGCTCAGGATTTTTTGACCACCCGATATCTGGTATTCATAGATGATCCTATCTTGATAGCTAAATGCCATTGCTGAGAAAGACACCTCTAAGCCAATATCGTCATGTTCTAATTCTATATGCTCAAACTGCTTCAAACCCGCTTTTTGATTTGGCCGAGAAATTAAGTCCACACTGGTAATATTGACATGATCCAACAGCGGTTTTTTAGGGCGGTTATCCTCAGGAGCAAAAAGCACAAAGCCCTTGAGCATGCCGTAGCCAATCCTACCATCTTGCAACACCACAGAGGCACCGCCATTAAATTCATTAGAGAGAATGCCATCTTCGGTAGTAAATTGTTGCAGGTGCAAATTATCTGGGTCAAGCCGCCAAATCCCCTTGTGTGAAGACATCCATATCATACCCTCGTCATCTTGGCGCATTTCGTACATCAATGTATCTATTTTATGTGCTTTTAAGTCAATATTATAAATTGGCTCGTAACCGTCTAATGTCATACCGATTAAACCAAACGAAGATAAAGACAACCACAAGATGTTATTTTTATCTATCGTATATGTGGTGATGTCCACCGCAAGGTGCTTGTTTGCTTTTGGGGCTTTGTATATTTCTGTTAGTGTTTCACGCTGTGGGTCGTACTGAAATAGCACCCCCGCATTATAATAGAGTGGCTTGGTTAAATCGTTTGGCAAAGGTGGATAAAAGCCATAAGCAAGAAACGGATCAACGCCTTCAAAAGATTGCTTTAAATGCGTTAATTCTGCGCTATCTATATCATAAACAAACATTCCTTTATCGCTATTCACAAAGTAGAACTTACCATTATTTAATAGCTGTCCACCTTTGACAAAAGCGGTTAATATCTCTTGGTCTTGCGCGTTATTGGCTTTTGGCCTAGTTAACTTATGTGTAACGGGATCGAATACAAATAGGCCTTTTACGGTAGTTAGCCACAATTTATCTTTGTATTGAGCTATCCTCCATACAATAAACTCAGAGAGAATATCATCACCCATATATCCTTTAAAAAACTGTTTGGTCTCTCTCGTTTTTGGGTCGTACCGGGTTAAGCCATCATTTGTGGCTAACCAAATATAGTCTCGCGTTTCGTGCATTGCCCAAACATTGCTGTGCGAGAAGCCTTCGCCCGTTACGGTCAAATCGCTAACATTGTCAAAGGCTAAGGTGCTATCCGGTAAGTAAAATGCACCATCCTCTTTGGTCGCAACCCAGATCCCGCCGTGGTCATCTTTTGCAATGTCGATCACACTGGTATTCGAGGGAAGAAATACACTTGACGATAAACGCTTATCACGAACAGCCGTACCCTCGGAAATATCGTAATAAACGAGTCCCTTATCTGTTCCGAGCAGCAAGGTTTGCTGATCGTGCTGAAGTATCTTCCAGATATTCAAATCAGGAAGTAGCGTTTTAAATGTTACCTTGGCGTCAAAATCTTGCAGCAGTTGCGAGATATCAAGCTCATACATACCCTCAACTGCGCCAAGCAGCAGCTTGTCATTATTGAGAATAAATAGCGATTTAGTGTTAGTTTGATAAGGATGTGCAACATCCGAAATGTGCTCAAGCTGACGCAGTTTTTTTGTTGGTAAATGATACGCAAACAAACGCTCTGATGTAGCAATAAATAAAATATCTTGATGTTGATTAACAGCTCTAATAAAGCCATTGTCTTCATTCAATGGCAGGGTAACTTCTGTCACTAATTGACCAGAACGAATATCAAGTGTCGCCACTTCATTTGTTCTGACTGCCCACATGTGCTGATCATCTTTGGTTAGCACTAAGTCAACCATATTGTTGTAAAACTCTCCCTCCGTTGAGGGAGGCTCAATGTACTTTCGGTAGCGGTCGGTCGTAGGGTCATAACGCAATAACCCTGCGATGGAAGTAGTGATCCACACACCGCCTGAATTATCCTGATAAATATAGTTAACCTGCACTTTATCAAGCACCCCGTCAGGCCCCTCTACTTCTAAAACTTGATAGCCATCATAACGGTTAAGCCCTCCCTCTGTTGACAACCATAAATACCCCTGCTGATCAATTAACAGTGTATTTACGTAACTCTGGGAGAGCCCTTCAGCGGGTGATAATCGAGAGATTTGTACAGCATTTGCTAATGAAGAAAACAAAACAATACAAAAAATAAAGCACAGGCGAAACATAAAAAGCCAAAGTTGTTAACTAGGCGTAATACATTGCCACGAGTTGACGATTTTGTCCAAGATAACTCGCCAAGCGTGACGCAAGTTCATCGGGAAGCGGTTGCGCCTTATCACAAAACCCCAGCGTGAGGTAAAAGGAGCGTAGATGGGTATATGCGAAAGTATAAACTGGACTATGTGGATTAGTTCCTTGAAACTGGCTCAACGCGTCAGTAATAAGTGCCTTTGCAATACCCCGACCACGCCACGACTGGCTAACATACACACCTACTAGCAACCAGTGTTCTGCTACTGGTTGCAATCGACATGCAGCTATAATACCAGTGGTGTCTTTAACGACCCAAACAAGATCATGCTTTGCCGCTCTTCCTCTTGCTCCATGTGCATCATAAAACTTATTCACCAAAGGAGTCATAATAGGCGCTAAGCGCTCTATGTTATACATCAGGCAAGCATCAAACTGAGATAGTATTCAAACTTTTGCTTTAATATGTCTTGCTCAGAGAGAGGGCGTTGATTAATCGCATCATAGATTGCTTCGCGACTTTTTTTGCCACGCTTTATTTGGTAAGCCCAAAATGACGCTTCATATTCAAGCTGGATCTGATACTTTTCTTGCCTTGGCAACAAACACAAGTTATGGCTCATCGTGCTATTCGAAGTAGATTATGGATGGCTATAGTTTATCATAATGACTTCGTGGGGCAGCAGCAAAAATTTCTCCTCTCCCCCAACAAGGTATGCCTTTATACAATAAAGTATGTATAATCGAACGCAGAGTAACCATTTGTAGCATTTAAAAGGAGCCAGATTGAAAGCTACACTCCTGTGTTTAGTCCTTGTCGTTTTGTCCGTTACTTGTACCGCAAGTGAAATACCAAAAGTAATGAGATTCAACAAACCGCCTCAAACACCACAAGCGTTATATGTCATTGAGTTGATGGAGTTGGTTTATAAAGAGCTCGGCATTGAGATGAGACTTGAGGAGTTCAATCATAAAAGCTCTCTGATAGCGGCAAATGCCGGTAATTTAGATGGCCAACTTGGTCGAGTGGCAAGTATCGAGGATGATTACCCAAACCTCAAGCGTGTAGACTATCCTTTATTTCAATTTACATTGCAGTTATTCACGCTATGCAGTGATTGTACACTAAACAACCTAAGGTCTCTCACTATCCGCAGCGGTTATCCCGTCGCCAGCACCTACTTGAACAAACATGGCGCTGATGCGTATATCATCAATGTAAAAAGCGTGGTTGCTCAGCTTAATTTAGTCATGCAGAGACAAGTCGAAGGCGCTTTGCTCCTCGATTTTCATTTAAAACCTCACCTGCGCAATATTAATGAAGACAACTTGCAAATAAAGGACTTAGAAGTAGTTGAAAGTTTTCATTTTGTGCATAAAAGGCATGCAACATTACTACCTCTTATCAAAAAAAAGCTCTCAGAGTTTGAGCAAAAAGGTGTGATAGATATGCTCAAGGCTAAATATCAAATTTAAAGTTTTCTCCTCCTTGCTCGTCTACCTGCCCCGCTTTCGCTTTACGTTGTAGGTATCGTTTATAGCGCTGCTGACATAATGCAATCACCTTACGCTTTTGCTCATTATTTAATGAATTCCATGCAAAGCGCTCTTCTCGACTACGATAACACCCGACACAATAACCGCGATTATTTACCTGACAGATCCCCTTACACGGACTTGGGATCTCAAATATCTCAATTTGTTCCATGTATAACTCAACCCCTTTGCCCCTTATCTAAGCATACTGCTTAGAAGCTGCGCTGCCAAGGTTATACCAATTTGACTTAATGCTTGCTCAATTTGAAGGAGTAAATCTGACGCTAACAGCGTTAAAAATTTCTTATTTAGCACAACTAAATAGCAAAATTTTTGCCTTGTTATCGACAGATTTTCTCACCTCAAAATAGACCACTTAATTAAGAAAATTGGTATTATAAGGCGCGAGTTAAAACCTAGCGCACCAAAAACAAAAAACCCAGCGCAAGGCTGGGTTTTTTAAAAGCTCAGAAAACTTACTTTTTCTTCACGGCTTTTTTGTTTGGTAGATCAGTAATTGAACCTTCAAATATTTCAGCAGCTAGACCGATTGACTCGTTTAGCGTTGGGTGAGCGTGGATAGTAAGCGCTAGGTCTTCACCATCAGCACCCATCTCTACTGCTAGGCCGATTTCACCAAGCATTTCACCAGCATTGATACCAACCATAGCACCACCGATCACACGGCCTGACTCTTTATCAAAGATAAGCTTAGTTGAACCTTCAGTACGTGCAGAAGCAATCGCACGACCAGAAGCCGCCCATGGGAATACCGCAGTTTCAATGCTTAGACCTTGCTCTTTTGCTTCTTTCTCTGTCACACCAACCCAAGCGATTTCTGGATCTGTGTATGCAATTGAAGGAATACATTTAGGATCGAAGTAGTGCTTCTTACCAGAGATAACTTCAGCAGCAACGTGACCTTCATGAACCGCTTTGTGCGCAAGCATAGGCTGGCCTACGATGTCACCGATAGCGAAGATGTGATCAACGTTGGTTTTCATTTGCTTGTCAGTGCTGATGAAGCCACGCTCATCAACATTTACGCCCGCTTTGTCTGCGTCGATTAGCTTACCATTAGGTGTACGACCAACAGCAACTAGTACTTTGTCATAACGAACTTGGCCTTCTGGCGCTTGCTTGCCTTCGAAAGATACATAGATACCGTCTTCTTTCGCTTCAACAGCAACAACCTTAGTAGAAAGCATCACGTTAAACTTGTCTTTAACGTACTTTTGGTAAATCTTGATAACGTCTTTGTCAGCCGCAGGTACCAGTTGATCAGCAAACTCAACTACGTCAATCGCTGAACCTAGTGAACGGTAAACAGTACCCATCTCAAGACCAATGATACCACCACCTAGTACAAGTAGCTTTTCAGGTACGTCTTTAAGCTCAAGTGCACCAGTAGAATCAATGATACGCTCATCTTCAGGGATAAAAGGTAGGCTTACAGGCTGAGAACCTGCTGCAATGATTGCATTATCGAAAGTTACTGTTTTCGCGCCGTCAGCACCCTCAACCGCAATGGTGTTAGAACCTGTGAACTTACCGTAGCCGTTAACGACAGTAACTTTACGCATCTTAGCCATACCGCTAAGACCGCCAGTTAGTTGACCAATTACAGACTCTTTCCATGAACGGATTTTGTCTAGGTCGATTTGTGGAGCACCGAAAGAAACACCGTGAGAAGCCATTTCAGCTGCATCGTCAATTACCTTTGCAACGTGAAGAAGGGCTTTTGAAGGGATACAACCAACGTTCAAGCACACACCACCTAGCGTGTTACGAGATTCGATTAGTGTAACGTCTAAACCTAAGTCTGCTGCACGGAATGCCGCAGAGTAACCACCAGGACCACCGCCTAGTACAACAACTTGAGTTTTGATTTCGTTGCTCATGTTATTACCTTAACTGTTATTTGAACGGGTTTACTCGTTAAGAGTAGCCGACCCAAAGTGCCTGCCAAACACCCGATTCGGGGCACAGGGCAGAGAGAGTTATTATTGCTCGAAAGTGTATCATTCACACTCCCTATTGTCCCGCCTAAATATCAAGCGGAACAATAAAATACAAGAAAACCGCATCACCTAAGTGATGCGGTTTCTATTCTTACATTACTAACTGGCGAATATCGCTTAGGTAGTTTGCAAGAGTCACAGTAAAGCGAGCTGCTAGTGCGCCGTCAATGACACGATGGTCGTATGAACAGCTTAGCGGCACCATTAGGCGCGGCTCAAACTCTTTACCATTCCATTTTGGTTTGAAGTCTGACTTAGACACACCAAGAATCGCCACTTCAGGAGCATTAACGATTGGCGTAAACGCCGTACCGCCGATCCCGCCAAGGCTTGAGATAGTGAAACAGCCACCCTGCATGTCAGAGGATGTCAGCTTACCATCACGTGCTTTCTTAGAGATTTCCATCAATTCGCGTGATAACTCAATGATGCCTTTTTTATTCACGTCGCGAACAACAGGAACTACAAGACCATTTGGTGTATCAACTGCGATACCGATATGAACATACTTCTTCAGAATTAAGCTCTCACCATCTTCAGATAGCGAAGAGTTAAACGTTGGGAAGTCTTCTAGTGCTTTTGCAGCGGCTTTCATCACGAATACTAATGGCGTGATCTTCACACCCATTTTCTTCTTCTCTGCAAGTACGTTCTGTTCTTTACGGAACGCTTCAAGCTCAGTGATATCGGCTTCGTCAAACTGTGTAACATGTGGGATTTGTACCCAGTTACGGTGAAGGTTTGCACCTGATAGCTTGTTGATACGAGAAAGCTTCTTCTCTTCAACTTCACCAAACTTGCTGAAGTCTACTTTTGGCCAAGGAATAAGACCAAGTTCACCGCCGCCAGTGTTGCCACCTTTTGCGACTTGACCAGACTCAACTTGCTTAACCAGCTCTTTCACGTAGTTTTGTACGTCTTCTTTTAGTACACGGTTCTTACGACCTGTACCTTTAACACGAGCTAGGTTAACTCCAAACTCACGCGCTAAACGACGTACCACAGGTGATGCGTGGGCATACTGATCATTGGCCACAAAATCATCTTTTTGTGCCGATGCTTTTGGAGCTTCAGATTTCGCTGCTGGAGCAGCTGATTGCGCTGGCTTTTCTTCAGCTTTAGCTGCTGCCTGAGGTGCAGGTGCCGCGCCTTTCACTTCGAATACAAAGATTAAAGAGCCCGTTGATACTTTATCGCCAGCATTAACTTTGATGGCTTTAATCGTACCTGCGAACGGTGCTGGCACTTCCATTGAAGCTTTGTCGCCTTCAACCGTGATAAGCGATTGCTCTTCTTCAACGCTATCGCCTACAGCAACCATGATCTCAGTGACTTCAACTTCGTCACCACCGATATCTGGTACGTGTACTTCTTTTTCAGCTGATGCTGCTGGCGCTTGTTCCTGTGCTGGTGCTTGCGCTTCAGAAGCTGCTGGCGCATCACCGCTACCTGCAACTTCAAAAGTGAAGATCAATGAACCCGTTGACACTTTGTCACCCGCGTTGATTTTCACGGCTTTGATAGTACCTGCAAATGGTGCAGGTACTTCCATTGAAGCCTTGTCGCCTTCAACCGTGATAAGTGATTGCTCTTCTGCAACAACATCACCAGCTGCCACTAAGATTTCTGTGACTTCAACTTCATCGCCACCAATATCTGGTACATGAACTTCTTTCACTTCTGTTTGACCTGAAGTGCTGGCTTCTGGCTTGGCTTCTTCCGCTGGCTGTTCTGCAGCTGTTTCTTCACCTGCTGCTTCAAAAACCATAATCAAAGAACCAGTCGAGACTTTATCGCCTTCGGCTATTTTGATTTCTTTCACCGTACCTGCCACAGAGGCAGGTACTTCCATTGATGCTTTGTCGCCTTCAACCGTGATAAGCGATTGTTCTTCTGCAACCGTGTCACCTACGCTTACTAGGATCTCGGTTACTTCAACCTCATCGGCACCAATATCTGGAACATGAATTTCGATTGCCATTACTCGTCCTCTTATGCGTAAAGTGGGTTAGTTTTGGTGGTGTCGATATCAAATTTCTTGATAGCGTCAGTCACAGCTGATTTTTCAATCTTGCCTTGCTTAACTAGCTCACCAAGTGCAGCAACTACTACGTAACCTGCGTTCACTTCAAAGTGACGACGTAGGTTTTCACGGCTGTCTGAACGACCGTAGCCGTCTGTGCCAAGCACTTTGTAAGATGCGCTCGGCATAAATGCACGTACTTGATCAGCATAGTTTTTCATGTAATCAGTAGCTGCAATAGCTGGCGCATCGCCAAGCACACTCGTGATATAAGGTACTTTTTGCTCTGCTTCTGGATTTAGCATGTTAAAGCGCTCAGCATCTTGACCGTCACGAGCAAGCTCGTTGAATGACGTTACAGAGAATACATCAGAACCGATACCGTAGTCGTCGCTTAGAATTTGCGCCGCTTTACGTACTTCGTTCAAGATAGTACCCGAGCCCATTAACTGAACCTGTGCTTTGTCGCCAGTGTAGCTTTCAAGCTTGTAAATACCCTTACGAATACCTTCTTCAGCGCCTTCTGGCATTGCAGGTTGATGGTAGTTTTCGTTCATGAGCGTTAGGTAGTAGAACACGTTCTCTTGCTCTGGACCGTACATACGGCGGATACCATCTTGCAAAATAACCGCTACTTCAAATGCAAACGTTGGGTCGTAAGAAATACAGTTCGGCACCGTACCTGCTTGTATGTGCGAGTGACCGTCTTCGTGCTGTAGACCTTCACCATTTAGCGTTGTACGACCAGCGGTTGCACCAAGTAAGAAGCCGCGCGCTTGTTGATCGCCCGCCATCCACGCCATATCACCTACACGTTGGAAACCAAACATTGAGTAGTAGATATAGAACGGGATCATTGGTAAATCGTTGGTGCTGTATGAAGTTGCCGCAGCCACCCATGAAGACATCGCGCCTAGCTCATTGATACCTTCTTGTAGTACCTGACCAGAGGTTGCTTCTTTGTAGTAAGAAACAATATCGCGGTCTTCAGGCTTGTAGTTTTGGCCATGTGGGTTGTAAATACCGATTTGACGGAATAAACCTTCCATACCAAAAGTACGTGCTTCGTCAGCAATAATAGGTACGATATTTTTACCAATACTCTTATCTTTCAACAAGATATTTAGTGCACGAACGTAAGCCATCGTTGTTGAAATATCACGTTTTTGCTCTTCAAGTAGTGGTTTAAACGCATCTAGTTCAGGTAGCGTTAATGCTTCTGTGAAGTTAGGCAGACGCTTAGGCGTGTAACCGTGCAGCGCGTTACGGCGAGCATGTAAATACTCGTGCTCTTTTGAGCCCTCTTCCAGCGTTAAGTATGGTAGGTCTTGTAATTGCTCGTCAGACACTAAGTCATCTAGGCCTAGACGTGAACGTAGATGCGCTACGTGCGTCATGTCCATTTTCTTAACTTGGTGAGCAATGTTCTTACCTTCAGCCGCAGCACCCATGCCGTAACCTTTTACGGTTTTAGCTAAGATAACTGTTGGACGACCTTTGGTTTCTTGTGCTGCTTTAAACGCCGCGAATAGCTTAGATGGCTCATGACCACCGCGCTTCAACGCGAAGATTTCTTCGTCAGTCATATCAGCAACCAATGCTGCGGTTTCTGGGTAACGACCAAAGAAGTGCTCGCGTACGAACGCACCATCTTTTGATTTGTAGGTTTGGTAATCGCCATCAACTGTTTCGTTCATCAGTTGTAGTAATTTACCTGTGGTATCTTTAGCAAGTAGCTTGTCCCAACCAGAACCCCAAACCACTTTGATCACGTTCCAGCCAGCACCTTTAAATAGGCCCTCTAGCTCCTGAATGATCTTACCGTTACCCATTACTGGGCCGTCAAGACGCTGTAGGTTACAGTTGATTAGATAACATAGGTTGTCTAGCTTTTCACGGGCAGCGAATGAAATTGCACCACGTGATTCTGGCTCGTCCATTTCACCATCACCAAGGAAGGCATAAACGCGTTGCTCAGAGGTGTCTTTTAGACCACGGCCATCTAGGTATTTAAGGAAGCGCGCTTGATAGATAGACGCGATTGGGCCTAGACCCATAGAAACCGTTGGGAACTGCCAGAATTCAGGCATTAATTTAGGGTGTGGGTATGAAGAAATACCGTTACCGTCGACTTCCTGGCGGAAGTTGTCTAGCTGCTCAGCGCTTAGGCGGCCTTCAACAAATGCACGAGCATAAATACCCGGAGAAATGTGGCCTTGGTAATATACTAAATCACCACCGTCCTTCTCGTTTGGTGCACGGAAGAAGTGGTTGAAACACATTTCATAGAATGCAGCTGACGACTGGTAAGAGGCCATATGCCCGCCCAGCTCAAGATCTTTCTTCGACGCACGAAGTACGATCATAATCGCATTCCAACGGATGATAGAGCGAATACGACGCTCAAGGTTCACATCCCCTGGATACGCAGGCTCTTGATCTGCTGGGATAGTGTTGACATAGTTAGTCGTAGTGCCTGTTGGCATATCTACGCCATCAAGACGCGCTTGCTCTAATACTTGCTCTAACAAGAACTGAGCGCGCTCTACGCCTTCTTCTTTTACGACCGACTCAAGCGCCTGTAACCATTCTTGGGTTTCTAGCGCGTCTACGTCAATTTTATTGACTTCAGACATATGGAGTGTTCCTTATGTTTAAAATACGAATTTATTCTATTTGTGCCAATTCTTACTGAATCAAGCCCGATTACTGCTGCTTAGTTCTACGCAGTGAGCGCTCTATTCGCGAGCGCTCTTTACCAGCTTCTAATAACGCTTCTTCGATAAAGGCTAAGTGGGCGTTACTAGCAAGTCTTGCTTGTTCAGGGTTACCATTGATCACCGCATCTAATAACAACTTTCTGTGCTCACCGAGCTGCTCACTGACGTCTGATTTTTGCACCAAGACAGTTAAGTTTTGCAGCACGTTTTGCTCAAGCAATGACTGCATCCCTTTTACAAGATGAAGCAGGACGACGTTGTGCGACGCTTCTGCAACGGCAAAGTGAAAAGCATTAATTGCCCTTGCCTTTTGCATCAGGTCATCACCTATCTGTGCTATGTTGTCAAAGCTTTGTTGTACCTTTGCAAAGTCATTCTCTGTGCCCCTGAGCGCCGCATAGTAGGCTGCAATGCCCTCTAGTGCATGACGGAACTCAAGTAAATCGAACTGAGATTCAGGGTGTTTACTGATCAAATCGAATAATGGATCAGTTAGCCCCTCTTCAAGCTGATTCTTAACATACGTACCACCACCTTGACGACGGGTTACAAGCCCCTTTGCTTCCAATTTCTGGATAGCCTCACGTAGTGATGGACGCGACACTTCAAATTGCTTAGCTAGCTCACGCTCAGGCGGCAACTTTTCACCCGGTAATAACGAGCCCTCGAGGATCATATTCTCAAGCTGTTCTAGTATTACGTCCGATAGCTTTGCTGCTTTAATCTTTAAAGACATTGAAATAACGCCAATTTTTTATGATGTGACCTAGCCAGCTCGCTGACTTATTTTAATCAATTTGGTAAGAATTAACTTCATAGGTAAATTGGTCATACCAAATTTGCACAATACGTTATCAAAATCCATGACAACTGTCAAAATTCAGCTCAATTCAATAATAAGCTGAGTGTAAAAACAACAGTTAAAGTGCATAAACTTTAACCAAGAATCACGAAAATTTAAAAGGTGATTTAAATGGTCAGACCAGATAAAGATTTAATGAGGATAGCTTATAGAAGACAGTTATGATTCAAGCGCACGTTCACAATGCGCTTTAAAACGCGCAACATAGTCCATATCACTTAACAAGGTCTTTAATCCCCTGTTGTATGGTGCCAAATATTCACTATGGTGTTTGTTGATAAGTAAATACCCATGCTGCACAAAAGCTGGCTCGGGTTGGGCGACCAATAACTTTGCATCGTCAACAGGAAGCTCCTTTAGATAAGCCTTAGCTGACTTTTCATCCATGATCATAATATCGGCGCGCTCTCTTAAAATAAGTGCAATATTCTTACTTGTATAAGTCGCATAGGATGTTTTTATTGCATACGTATCAATAGCGTCTAATAAAGCTTTAGGATAAGTTAAACCCCGGTTTAGTAACAACTTATGCGGCTTTAGATCGGCGTAACTAGTAAACTGAAAATCAAGTGTTTTATGGTGATAAAATCGCGCGGTTTCTTCTGTCAGTGGATACTCAGTATAGTGATAGTCTCGGCTACGTTGCTCATTGTAATACCAATAAGCACTACCAACATAGGCCGCTTTCATCCCTTCTTGATATGCTCGCTCCCAAGGCATGAATAAAAACCGCACTTTGATATTTGAAAGTGCAAATGCGTCTCTTATTACCTTGGCCACACATCCTTGGTCTTGTTGTGCCTGATCTAAATAAGGCGGCCACTGTCCAGTGGTAATGTTCACATGAGCTTCAAGCGCTCTCGCATTGCAACTGATACAAACCAGTATCACTATCAACCAAACTGCTTTCATCTGCACGCCTATTTATTTTTAGAAAGAGTATAGGCGACAATTTTTGTTATGGGTACATTATTGAGAAAAAAGAACCGTTTATACCAATTTTCTTAATTAATTGGTTTATTTTGAGGCGAGAAAATCTTGTCGATGACACCGCTTCCGCGTCCTGCTCACGCCGAGGTATCTACGTCTTGTAGGCAAGGCAAAAATTTTGCTATTTAGTTGTTCTAAATAAGAAACCTTTAATGCGGTTAGCGTCAGATTTACTCATTCAAATTGAGCAAGTATTAAGTCAAATTAATGGAATGGACTCTCTCCACTCCCCATCGGCGTCATAATGCGCCATA
>NZ_JABWPQ010000038.1:0-45472 GCF_013366255.1 Pseudoalteromonas sp. McH1-7
TATAAAACCTCTGTGGCAGGTGCTTTACGCGGTGAAGCGGATTTTAGAAAAGTGCGCGATGTAAAATCGCTCCTACCTACAATATAAAACCTCTGTGGCAGGTGCTTTACGCGGTGAAGCGGATTTTAGAAAAGTGCGCGATGTAAAATCGCTCCTACCGGCAACATAAAGCCTCTGTGGTAGGTGCTTTACGCGGCGAAGCGGATTTAAGAAAAGATCGCGATATAAAATCACTCCTACCTACAATATAAAGCTTCTGTGGGAGCCGCTTTACGCGGCGATACTGATTTAAGAAAAGATCGCGATGTAAAATCGCTCCTACCAGCAACATAAAGCCTCTGTGGTAGGTGCTTTACGCGGCGATACTGATTTAAGAAAAGATCGCGATGTAAAATCGCTCCTACCAACAATATAAAACCTTTGTGGGAGCCGCTTTACGCGGTGAAGCTGACTTATGAAAAGCTCGCGATGTAAAATCGCTCCTACCTACAATATAAAACCTCTGTAGGAGCCGCTTTACGCGGCGATCTTGTCCTATACTTACGTTAGCACTTATTAACGAACTCAAGGAGAGAGTCATGCCACATAGCTGCCGTTTAAGAAAAGGTCGGGTTTCATCGGCAGGTCAATATTATGCAATCACCATTTGCTGTAAAAACAAAACTGCTATTTTTAATAACCTCGCAGTCAATCAACTTGTTATTCGCGAAATTTACCACCTTGAGCAGGATAACATTATCAAATTAATTGCCTATACGCTGATGCCCGATCATTTACATCTTTTGTTTCAACTAAAGGATGTGTGTTCCTTATCTGATACCATTAAGTCGTTAAAAGGAAAAATAGCAACTAAGTTAAGAACAATGAATGTTAGGCAGCTATGGCAAAAAGGTTTTTATGACACCTGTATTTTGCATAACACCATGTTAAAAAACCAAGCAAGATACATAGTTGCAAACCCGCTTCGAGCTGGGTTGGCAAAACAGATTGGCGATTACCCTTACTGGAATTGTATTTATTTAAGTAATGGAATTGGGGATTTATAAAGTTGGTGATGCCTGTTTTAGGAAAAGATCGCGATGTAAAATCGCTCCTACCAACAATATAAAACCTTTGTGGGAGCCGCTTTATGCGGCGAGATTGTTGAAATGATCGCGATGTAAAATCGCTCCTACCGACAATATAAAACCTCGGTGGGAGACGCTTTATGCGGCGAGATTGTTGAAGTAATCGCGATGTAAAATCGCTCCTACCAACAATATAAAACCTCTGTGGGAGACGCTTTATGCGGCGAGATTGTTGAAGTAATCGCGATGTAAAATCGCTCCTACCTACAATCTGAAATCTCTGTAGGAGCCGCTTTACGCGGCGATCCTTCTTTTATTTACCGCCGACAGCTTCTTTAGCGAACAGGTGCTTAATAGGGCCGAGATTGTCGACCAAGCTTAGACCCACTCCCCGCACTAACTTTTTCAGCGGGTGATTGCCTTCGAACAGTTCTTTAAGCCCTTGCATCATGGCAATGTGCTTTTGGGCATCGGCTTTTCTGCTGCGCTCATATTGACGCAGTATCCGTGTGCAGGCAAATTGCTCTTGCGGTGCTGATAACAAAGTGATCAGATACGCAGCGTCTTTTAGCCCTAGGTTCATACCAAGACCTGCAAGTGGATGAATGGTATGTGCCGCATCCCCCATCAAAACGATACGCCCTTGCACCCACTGTTTTGCATAGCGCATGGTCAGAGGAAAAACATGCCTTTCGCCAACCAATTCGCACACGCCACACTGCATATCAATTGCTGCGCTTAAAGCTTTATTGAACGCCTCGCCCGACATGGCTTGTAGCTGCTTTGCTTTATCTGGTGCGGTAGACCACACAATTGAATGGGTGTATGGGTCATCAAGCGGCAAAAAAGCTAGCGGCCCATCGGGGAGGAACACTTGTCTTGCCGTTGCATCATGAGGCGCTGCGGTTTTTATCGTTGCAACCAGCGCATGGTGATCATAATCCCAATAAGTGATTGGCATATTAAACTGCTGACGAATAGCAGAACGAGCACCGTCAGCTGCTACCACTAACTTTGCCATCACCGGCTCACCAGTGGCTAAGGTTAACAGCAAATCAGAATCTGTTTGATGCAGGCTTTGATATTTGGTGTTCCACATCAGCTTAGCCGATTGCTCTGCTTCGAGCGCCATTAACAGCGCATAGCGAATGGCGTCATTTTCAATAATATGACCAAGCTCAGGTAAATCTAGCGATTCACTGTCAAAGGCGATTTTACCAAAGCTATCTTTATCACGTACATCCATACGAGTATATGCCGCGGCGCGCTGCGCTTTAATATCGGGCCATACCCCTAAGCGCTCAAATAACGCTTGGCTTGCAGCGCTTATTGCGCTTACGCGCGCGCTGTATTCTTGTGCCAATGGGGCTGGCTTTTCACCACTGTCTAACACTAATACCGAGATATTTTGCTGCGCAAGTCCCAGCGCCAGCGTTAATCCAATACATCCACCACCAACAATACATACTTGCACTTGTTGCATGCCAACTCCTTTATCCTTTATACCCCATCAATTGTTTAGCCAGTGGCGCTCTTGCTGTTTTGGACAGCGCCATGGTGAGTAGACCTAAACTGCGGCCTAAGGCGAACGTTCTTGATGAGTTTGAAAATAGTCGAACGAGCGCATCGGTTAATGTCATCACCGTGTTAATGTCTTGCGCTCGCGCCAGTTGATAAGCACGCGTAAATTGAAAGCTCCCCCACTTCTCGGGCGCAACGGCCTGACATTGTGAGGTAAGTACTTGAATATCTCTTAGGCCTAAATTAAAGCCTTGTCCTGCAATGGGGTGAATAGCATGCGCGGCGTTGCCAATCACCACAACGCGATGGTGCGTGAGCTGCTCTACCCGACCAAGTACCAGCGGATAACTGGCTCGCATGCCCACTTGTACAAAGCGCCCAGCGCGATAACCAAAGGCTTGTTGTAATGCTTGCAAAAATTCAGCTGGCGCCATCGCTTCAAACTCATTGAGTTTTTCATTAGGCATACACCACACCAGTGAATAACGGTTATCACTCATTGGCAGTAGCGCCATTGGGCCATGTTCAGTAAAACGCTCGAACGCCTGACCACCATGAGCTGAGTCAACCTGCACATTGGCGATCAACGCCCCTTGCTCGTAGCCTATGCTATCAAAGCCGATATTGAGTTTAGTTCGCGTAGGAGAGTTTGCGCCGTCGGCAACGACCAATAAACGACCACATACTTGCTCGCCATTATCAAGCGTTAGAAAAACTTGCTCAGGGCATTGTGTTATTTCAGTCACCTGATTTGGGCAAAATAGCGTGACGTTAAGGCCTGCGAGTTGCTCATGTAAAAAGCTGCCATAAGGATTGACTTCAACCACATAGCCTAAGGCTTGCTCACCATAATCTTCAGGCCGGATCCACGCTTTACCAAAGTGGCCTCTATCAGAAACATTGACCTGTGTGATTGGCTCAACGTATTGCCACTGGGGATTAAATAGATTTAGCTTGCCCAAAAATGCAACCGACTGTGCAGCAAGTGCAATACTGCGGTCATCAAAACTTGGGTGCTGTTTACCTTTCGGTGCGAAGGCTTCAATAACCGCAATGTTCGCCTGCGGAGAGGCTTTTTTCATGGCAATAGCGGCGCTGGCTCCTGCCATACCACCGCCAACCACGACGACATCAAACTGTTGCACGCAATGTGTCCACTAGTTATTCATTAATGCTTCTATTTCTGTGATGGTTTTTGGCACCAACGCGGTTAAATTTTCATAACCGGTGTCTGTAACCAACAAATCATCTTCGATACGAATGCCAATTCCTTTATACTCATCAGGAACTTGCGCATCTTCGTCAAAATACAAACCTGGCTCAATGGTGAGCACCATACCAGGTTCAAATGGACGATCCGCTTCGTCTAACTTATATTCACCAACATCGTGAACATCAAGACCAAGCCAATGACCCAAACCGTGCATATAAAATGCTTTACATGCCTGAGCATCTAACAGCTCGTTTACGTCACCCGCAAGAATACCCAAATCTACAAGTCCCTCAGTCAATACTTTCATCGCGACTTGATTTGCTTTAACTAACGTGCCACCGGGTTTAACCTCGTTAAAGGCGGCATATTGTGCTGCCAATACTAGGTCATATACTTTGCGCTGAGCATCAGTAAACTGGCCATTTACTGGGAACGTACGAGTTATATCTGCCGCATAGCCTTCCAGTTCACAACCCGAATCAATCAGTATCAAGTCACCGTCTTGTAGCGCGTCACAGTTGTCGGTGTAGTGTAAAATCGTTGCATTGATACCGCTACCCACGATGGTGCCATAGGCTGGGTGACGCGCACCGTTCATTGCATAGTGGTGGTGAATTTCAGCTTCAAGCTGGTATTCCGTCGCACTAGGCTTTGCAAACTGCATCGCGCGTATGTGCGCTTCTGCGCTAATTCTGCCCGCTTCGCGCATCACGGCGATTTCCGCATCTGACTTAAACAAACGCATTTCATGCACAAGTGGACGGACATCTTTGATTATCTCAGGTGCGCGATAGCCCTTTTTCGGCGCGCCACGTAGTGTGCTGAGTAACTGCCAAACCTTATCATCAAATGCGCTGTACGTGCCTTGACCGTAGAACAACACCTTGCGGCCATTCACAAGATTGAGTAGTTCATCGTCTAAGTCACTAAGTGCAAAGGTATGGTCAAGTTCAAGTTGCGACTTAGCTTGCTCATAGCCCATACGGCGACCATGCCAAATCTCAGCAACCTTATCTTTATTACGACAGAACAACGTAGACTGACCGTTGCCCTCGCGGTCTTTTGTTAATACTAAAACCGCATCAGGCTCTTTGAAGCCAGTGAGATAAAAAAAGTCACTGTCTTGACGAAACGGAAACTCAGTATCGCGGCTACGGGTTAATTCAACAGCCGCAGGAATAATTGCGACGGCATTATTATCAAGTGCTGCAATAAGGCGCGCACGGCGTGCTACAAACTCGCTGTTTTTAATCATAATTAATGTATCGTTTTTGATGTGCCAACAGACTGCGATTCTTTACCCATTTCGGCAAAGCACAACAGTGTAGAAACTCGGACATACTCAATCACTTCAAGTAATGCTTCTTGATCTTCGTTAGAGTCTTCAAAGCCGGTATCCAGCTTTGTGATCTCGCTAAAGTCGTTGATCACCTCTTTCACGTCTGAAGATAACTTGCCATAGTCTTTTTGCTTTAGACCAAAGCCTAGTAAAAAGCCCGATACCCAAGCTATCAAGGCATTCGCTTGGTCATGCAATGATTCGTCTTCCGGCGGTAAATATAGTTCAAACTGGAACTCACCGTCGTTGAAGTGTTCCGCGACTTGCTTATAAAGGTCGATGCAAAATTCCCGTATTGGCGCTGAGAATTTTTGACCGTCATTAAATACGTCGCTTAGTAACCCTAAATACTCAGAATCTTCGATATTCAGGCCACAGGCTAATAGCCCAGATATAGTGCCGTGAACTTCGGCAGGGGCAATAAATAATTCGTGTTTCTCTAATAGCAATTGAGCTTGCTGGTAGTCTTTGAATTCGCTCATGATACTTTCCCAAGCAATTGATACTCCAATGCTACCACCGCAGCCAGCGCAACTCCAACGAATTGTATGATCAACCTCAAAGCTGAACTAAAATTCACCACTTTTTACAACCTCAGTGTACAGGGAAAGTTTTGCACTTCCCTTTACATTGAGGTTGTGAGTGCGTGGCTTTTTATCTCAGTTTTACTTGCCGCTGGCTTCTACCTTGATTAACTCAGCGAGTAACTCTGGGTCTTGTGACATAGCAACGGGTAACTGCTGACTCAACGCCATGAAATTTTGATTGTGTGTTGATGTGATAGAGAGCGAAAGGGCGTTCATTCCCAAAGCAAAGTCATTGATAGCCTGTTGTACCTCTTGTGGCAAAAACATCATCTGTAGTTGCTGCGCAGCAGCAGCTCGAAAGTCAGCTAAGGTCATCCCCTGCTGAGCCACCTCCGACTCAATAAATTCTGAGAGCTTACCCTGATTATTGATGGTAAGCGCAAGAGACTTAAATTGCAGTGACTGCATCGCGGCCATTAATTGCGACTGTAATTGCAATTCCTGCTCAAGGCTTAATGTTTGACTATCCAGCTTCGATGCCGCCAACGAGACTTCCATCAATTTTTTACTGTTGCCTAAAGAGATAGTGAAGTCTCCTTGTGCTACTTCATCAGCTAAGACCATCAGCGCAAACTCACTGTCGCCAGATGCTTCATCAAAGGAGAAGCTGGTTTTCACATGATATGTTGCCGCGAGCAGCTCAGGTGAAGTACCTTGTGAAAATACATCAGCTTTACTGTTGAGTTTTATCCCAACAAATTCGAGCTCAGTGAGTGGGCTTATCTTGTCTTGCTCGTAACCGGCAATACTTAGCTTATCAATAGTCAACTCTGGAGCACTTTGCGCTAATGATGAAATCTGTAATTGTGTGATCTCTACATCCCGTGTCAACAAATCAACGGAGCTGCTGGCAAAATCAACATCAAGACCCGTGTCAGCTTCAAAACCAGCTATCTTTTGAGTGATCGCTTGTTCTATCTGGTCATTGACATAATAGTTTGCACCAACATATCCAGCGCCAGCTAAGGCTGCGGCCACCAATACTACTGTGGTTTTATTCATTTTTTACTCCGTTTTTAAAAAAGCGCCTCAAGTGCTTCACTTAGGCTCGAGACAGCAACGATTTCCATCCCTTCAATTTTTTCTTTTGGTTGATTTGCTTTTGGCACAATGGCTCGTGTAAAGCCATGTTTTGAAGCTTCACGCAAACGCTCTTGTCCGCTAGGTACAGGGCGGATCTCTCCACCAAGCCCCACCTCACCAAATACCACAAGCTGCCTATCTAGTGATTGATTTTTAAAGCTCGACACAAGCGCTGCAATCAAGGCCAGATCAGCGCTGGTTTCGGTGACTTTGACCCCACCCACCACATTGACAAAAACATCTTGATCCGACACTTGTAATCCACCATGGCGGTGCAACACAGCAAGTAACATGGCTAAACGGTTTTGCTCCAAACCAACAGTGACGCGACGTGGGTTCGCCAGTTGCGAATAGTCAACCAAAGCCTGGACTTCTACCAATAACGGCCTTGTACCTTCCCAAATCACCATCACCAAAGAACCGGGAGTTTGTGCCTCACCGCGATTAAGGAAAATAGCGGACGGGTTACTTACCTCTTTCAAGCCTTGACTGGTCATCGCGAAGACACCTAACTCATTGACCGCGCCAAAGCGATTTTTATTGCCTCGCAACGTTCTAAAGCGGCTGTCAGCGCTGCCCTCTAATAAGATTGAACAGTCAATACAGTGCTCTAGTACTTTCGGCCCTGCTAATGTTCCGTCTTTAGTCACGTGGCCAACCATGATAATGGCAACCTGATTTTGCTTTGCAAAGCGTGTTAAATATGCGGCGCTCTCTCGAACTTGAGAAACAGAACCCGGCGCTGATTGAATATCATTCATGTGCATAACTTGAATAGAATCTATTACCATGATGCTGGGCTTTTCTCTGAGCGCAAGCTGGCAGATGGTTTCTACGTTGGTTTCTGCTAACGTTTTTAGTTTATTAGTAGGCAAGCCCAATCGCGTTGCTCGCATGGCAACTTGTTGTAGGGATTCCTCTCCCGTCACATATAACGTATTCATGCTCTCGGCTAAGCGACACATAGTTTGCAGCAACACAGTACTTTTACCAGCACCTGGACTACCGCCGATTAATATTGCGCTTCCTGGAACAACCCCGCCGCCCAAAACACGGTCAAACTCGGTAAAACCAGTTGAAAACCTGGGTAACTGCTCAAGGTTTACTTCATCTAAGGTTTGTACTTTCGCTTCAACAAAGCCTGCATAACCTGAGGTCACGCCACCTTGTGGCGCAGCTTTAGCCGATGGAACCCGAAATTCCGTTACCGTATTCCACGCCTTACACTCAGAACATTGCCCTTGCCAACGCGCAAACTCTGCTCCACAATCGCTACATACAAATGCTGTTTTCTTTTTTGCCATAAATTACAGGTATATATCTTGCTTAAACATAATAATCGGTTAAGAATAAACTAATAATATGCCAATGTTGACATAATATTGGCGGTGACCCTAAGGTCACATTAAAACGAGCGCGTGTAAAACTATTTATGCCTGAAGATAGATTACAAAAATATCAGAGCTTAATTGATGATTTAAAGCTGGATCTTGGCGACCCTGCTTTTGATCGCATTTTTAAGCAACGCACTGCGGAGCTGTCCAAGCCAGATCAATTTCTACTGAAAATGGAAATGTCTAGGTTGTCTCAGCCCGTGGCTAGATTTATTGACCTCAGAGGACAAGTTGCTGGTCAAGTTAAGCCTTATGAATACGAGGGCAAACAGCATTTTATGGATGATGTTGCTATCGATGTTTTTGAGCAGGAAGTGGCAAGACATGGCGGCTATACCCTAGCTGTTTATGAAGCCGTGATGTGCACCGAAAACAACTACAAGGTGATGCAGAAGCAAGCAAAAGAGCGTGAAGAAGAAGTAGAAAAAGACGCTGAAAACCATAACTATACAAAGCTTATTCGGTTTGCTTCTTATGAGAGCCGCTCTGAAGAGCGAATGAATTACTCCATTAAAATTACGGTTGAGTTAGCACAAAACCAACCTAAGATTTCAGCCACAACTTCAGATATTTCATTAAGTGGTGCAAAAATAAAATTACCGACCAATCAGCAAGTTGACCCTGGTCAAATTATCTCAATACGTTTGGTTGGCCTTGAACAAGATTTTGAACTTGGTTTGAAAGAAGGGATCCAGTATGAGGTGGTCGCTGTTGAGCCTGGCACCATAGAATATAACCAAGTGCGTTTAAAAAGAACGTTTATCGAAAAAAACCAGGGATTCGATGACTTTTTAAACAGCTTTATTCATGGTAACAAACGTCGCTACAAAATTAATTTAGATAACACCTTAGATGCCGTAGTCTGTAAAGGTTATGAGCAGTATTATTTGCCACGAGTGTGCTCTTTGTTTGTTTTTCTAAGTGAAAAGCAACAAAAACTGTTTCCAAGTATGGTACTCACTAATGAAAATAATGCGGGTCTTAATTATTACTTTGAAGATGAAAAGAAACAATCAGCACTATACAGCGTATTCAACCAAAAGCGAGTGCAACGCCTACTTGAATTAACTGGTGCGGTAAAAGAGGCGGTATGCCATGTATTCACTCACTCAAGCCAAGGTAAAATGTATTTTTATTCTGCGTTTGATTTTGAGTTAGCCGAACTGCCGCAGCTTAACGATCTGTTTTTTGCCTTTGGTAGCCAAAAAGACAGTTTTAAAAGCTTTAAAGTGCAATTAATGCCAAGTCATCATGAAGATGCCTTTATTCCTTTATCCTTGCCTGCGAGCGCGGGGAAAAACGTTGAAAAGCTTAACAAACGCCCGTCACCACGAGTGCAAGGGTTTATCCAAAATGTAAAATACTTAATGCAATTGACCGACGTCACAACCCCGTCAATCAGCGAACGTTTTTTACACCTCAGTTATGAAAAATCGCTAGTCAATCAGCTCAAAAAGTTTGGCCACGGCAAGTCATCAACGCCACCTTCGCTCGAAGTCGTTGCATTGGAGTATGTTAATCTCAGGGCGCATCGCCGCTATCTCTATAAAACGGCAGCGATTGTCACGGTTGATGGTCATGGCGTATTCAATTGTGTTACCCGTGACTTTTCGGTTATGGGATTGCAAGTGGAGTGTGAAGAAGCGATCCCCGTTAAAAAGGGAGACTCTATTCACCTTGACTTAGTGGATCTACAGAAGCTAACTAAGCAGCACAATTTAACCAAGTTGCGCTATGAAGTTATGATGGTCAATAAAACCAGTACTATTATCAACTTAAAGGTGCAAAAAATTGGTCAGCTTGACCATAATGCAATGAGCTTCTTTAAAGTATTAATAGACAACAACAAAGACAAATTAGTTGCCTGTGACGAGGCGCCAAAAGTCCCGGGGTTATCCACAGCACTACGTAATATGGTGACAAAATCAGTATGTCAGTTTCCACTGTATTTGCACAAAGAAGCATCGCACAATACCGTTGGTGCTATCGGCCAAGGTCTGTACCCGACATCCTTGCACCACCTGCTCCACTCTTTTAGCGATAACAGTGACAACACCATAGATGCAAAAGCGATTTTTCCTGAGCGCTTTGTCGAAGAAAAGCTAAGTGACGTGTTAAAAGGGCAAACTAGGCAGGATAAGCCGCTGAAATTTTTGGTTTTTATCAAGTTTGACTCGGAGCAAAAAACACAGCATGAAGCGATAAGCTCACAAGTCATTGCACAAGAGGAATCACTTGATAGCTTATATCTATTCGCTAAAAAAGCATTGCGCAACGACCTATTATTCGTATATCAGCTCTACGTATCAAAAACTGGTCGCCCAGATATGGATTACTTGGCCAATGAATTGCGCTACGTCAGTCATTACGCGATTCATAAAGCCAAGGACTTAGAAGAAGCGCTGTGGTCAATTACAGGTGTCTGTGATTTGGTTGATGTAAGTGAATATGTGATCAATAACATGGGATTTGATGCACCACTTATTCACGCTATGGAAGAAAAGAAAAAACACTGGCTAGAAGCCAACTTTAAGCATTAGCCGTATGACGTTGTGGCAACGAGCGCATACGGCCGCTCTTGTCGATTCTAATTGTTATATAAAATGAGGTTATTCTATCCAGCCAAACAAAGTTAAAATAGCGATAATAACGAGATAAAATAAAATGTTGCGTTTAACCAAACGCATCATACAACTGGCCTCAAAGGTACACCCTAAAAATTGCTGTTCAATCTGTTCAGCTGCTAACGCTGTGGTTGTGATTATCTTTCGATTTGTGGTTTTGAAATCTAATACATGCTTTAGCCAAGTGGAGGTGCCCTTGGTGAAATTACCGATGATCAAAAAACCAAAACTGGCGATCCGTGCAGGTATCCAGTTAAGCCAATAAAACAGCCTACATAGTTGCTCAGATACATGCTGCATAGGCGGAGCCTCTTGCTCGTGTTGCCAGTGTACAACCTGCCTAACTGCCGCATACAACACCGCCCCCGGAGCACCAAGTGCCACGAACCAAAATATCACGCCACAATAGTGTTGAAAGTTAATCCAAGAAAGGGTCTGTCCAAAAGTCTCGCCGCCAGGCTCATCTTCCAGTTTATCTTGCCCCATCTGCCACGCATACAGTGATGCCGCCTCGTTATCACCTCGAGTTAAGGCATTTAAGTATCCTTTGTACAGCTTGCGATATTTGGCACAACCAAAACAAATCAGCAAAATACAAATATTGACTGCAAACTGCCAAACTGCAAAGTCGCTAAAGTTATAAATTAGCGCAACCGCTAAAGCAGGCAGCACAAGCCAAATCATAATACCCAAATGTGTTCCTAATATACCGCCTGAACGTGTCCATGATTTGGTTTTGCTGTGATAGTTTTGCAGATAAAAGTCAGCTTGCCAGTGCTGCGCACGGGCGCCGAGTCGTTCAATTATAAGCGCAATAATGATAGAAATTAGAATCATGCTTACTTAACTCTCTTGGTTATTTAACAAGGAAAAATAGTGTTGCCAATCAAAAGCAGCGCCGGGATCTGTTTTACGCCCGGGTGCAATATCGTTATGTCCCACAATACGATCATTTGTGATTTTTGGATAGTAATGCTGAAGCCAACGCGTTGTTTTTACTAAACTCATGTATTGCGCTTGAGTGTAGGCGATGGTGTCTGTCCCCTCTAATTCAATCCCGATAGCAAAATCATTGCACCCTGCTTTTCCCTGCCACTGGGACACACCAGCGTGCCATGCTCGCTCACTAAATGAGACATATTGGGTGATGCTGCCATCGCGTTTGATCACACAGTGCGCCGACACTTCAAGCCCTTTGAGATCAGCAAATGTTGGATGAGCATGACAATCAAGTTTGCCCATAAAAAGTGCGTCGATATAAGGCGTGCCAAAACACCCCGCAGGTAACGAGATATTGTGAATGACCAACAAATCAACCTCACACCCAATGGGGCGTTCATTATAGTGAGGTGATGCCGTTCGTTCTGCAAAAGGTAGCCAATTCAAAGTTTTAATTCCATGCTTTGGGTTAGCGTCGATTATAAAGACAAAATAAGACAAAAGGTAGGCGCAAATTTTAGCCACGTTATTACATTCTTTTTATCTGCCGGTATATCTTTATGCTGTGCGATGAAATTGCCTCCATCAATTGTACTCCTTTGCAAAGGCGCGTAAAATTCGACTATTGCAGCAAACAACAAAAAGACAACTCTATGATTGACCAAAACCTGATCCGCCAGTTGGTAACGATGGCACTAGATGAAGATCTCAACTACCAAACTCCAAATGATGGCGATATTACCGCAGCCCTAATCCCTCAGTCGCAACACGCTCATGCTTATGTGATCACCAGAGAAGACTGTGTGTTTGTAGGTAAAGCAATCATTGAAGAAGTCTTCAAGCAAGTCGACCCAAGTGTCGCTGTTGAAGTGCTAGTCAACGACGGTGACTTCGTTGTTGCTAACACTCGCTTATTCACAGCCACAGGTTCCGCTCGAGCTATTTTAACAGCTGAGCGCACCGCGCTGAATTTTGTCCAAACTTTGTCGGGTACTGCAACCACCACTGCAAACTATGTTGCGGTGTTAGCTGGCACGCAAACCAAGCTATTAGATACACGTAAAACCATTCCAGGATTAAGAACATTGCAAAAATATGCAGTTAAGTGCGGTGGTGGTGAAAATCATCGCATTGGTCTATTTGATGCGTATCTTATCAAAGAAAACCATATCGCAGCGTGCGGCAGCATCGCCACCGCTGTTGCAACTGCGCGTAACAACCACTCGGACAAGCCGGTAGAAGTTGAAGTGGAAAATCTAAACGAACTACAACAAGCCTTAGATGCTGGCAGCGATATTATTATGTTGGATAATTTCAGCGTGGATGAAATTATCCAAGCGGTAGAGGTTACTCAAGGCAAAGCAAAACTGGAAGTGTCTGGTAACATGACAATAGAGACGCTCACAACCTACGCACAAGCCGGTGTTGATTTTATCTCCAGTGGCGCATTGACCAAACACGTGCAAAGTATTGATCTGTCAATGCGATTTGAATAATCATTGTTATCTTTATGGGCGTTTTTAACGCCCTAAATCGTCTGTTTATCTGTAATCCTGCGTAATAGAGAAACTTGTCTATTTCATTGACAAACTTACTGAAAACCCGTTAAATACGACAAAAGAATTAGAGTGTAACAAGTTCTTAAAGTTCAGTAACGGTTAGTTCCATCTCTTTTTTGAACCTATATTAGGAAAGTTTGCGCTACCGCAAAAAAATCAATAATTTATTATTAAAATTTGATTGCTGCGCTCAACGTTTACTATTAAAGTATTTGTTAATTGTGAACGCGAGAACTAATTAAGTGCTACACTCATAAAAGATTAGGGACGGCTCACAGGCATACCAGATAAATCTCAAGAAGATATATTGAGTTAGGTGAAATCAATAGCAAATGCTAAACACCACCTTCTGGTATGTAAGATAAAGCACCAGCCAGTTTGTTGATAGAATAGATTGGTGATTATTGCAAAGGTTTTAATAAACGCTTAACGTAAACATCGTAACGTTAAGTCACTTAAAATTTAGGAGACACATCATGACTCAAAAACAACAGGGTGGTTTTACCCTAATCGAACTAATGATTGTAGTTGCAATCGTAGGTATTCTTGCAGCAGTGGCACTGCCTGCTTATCAAGATTACACTGTTAAAGCTCGCTTTACTGAAGTAGTTACCGCTGGTGCATCAGTAAGAACTACTATGACTGAGTGTTTGCAGACAAACAATAATGTCATTACAGCATGTGACTCTTTTGGTGAGTTAGGTATTGCAGCACCAACAGCTACAACTAACTTAGCAAGCGTAGCAATTACAGAGACTACAGGTGTGATTACAGCAACAGGTAATGCTGTAGCAGGTGGTTTTACATATATTTTAACTCCACCAACAATTGATCCAGCAGATCCTGCACCTTCAACGTACGTATTCACAAAAAGTGGATCTTGTACAACAGCAAGCATCACAAACCTTTGCTAATTAAGTATTGGGGAGGGTTATTCTCCCCATTCACCTTTCAATCAAACACTCTAATCCATGAATAAGAAATCTATCGAATCTAGCAATACTTTAGACACCTTTATTTGGGTCGGAGTAAATAATAGAGGTAAGCGCTTAGAAGGTGAGATAACAGGTTCAAGCATTGCCCTAGTCAAAGCCCAGTTACGAAAGCAAGGCATTACTCCTTCCAAGGTAAAACGCAAGCCCAAACCTCTATTTGGTTTGTCTGGTACACAAAAAATCACCTCGCAAGACATTGCGACTATCACCAGACAAATTGCCACGATGCTAACAGCTGGCGTTTCCCTAGTACAAACATTGGAAATGTTGGCACGAGGTACAAAAAACAAGTCTCTATCTAAACTTATGGGACATGTCGCTGATGAAGTCAAAGCCGGTCAACCCCTTGCAAAAGCGCTCCGCGCATATCCAAGATATTTTGACGAACTTTATTGTGATTTAGTCCACTCTGGTGAGCAATCAGGTGCGTTAGACAGAATTTTTGACCGGGTAGCACTCTATAAAGAAAAAACCGAAGCGCTAAAATCAAAGATAAAAAAAGCACTTTTCTACCCTATTGCGGTTATCGTCGTGGCGCTGATTGTTACCTCCATTTTGCTCATTTTTGTTGTTCCTCAATTCCAAGATATATTCAATGGGTTTGGTGCGGAGCTACCAGCTTTCACGCTAATGGTGATAGGCTTTTCTGAGTTTTTGCAAGAATACTGGTGGGTATTTTTAATTGGTGTTGGCTTATTTGGTTATACCTATAAAGAAATGCTCATTCGCAGTAGTGCAGTTAAACATTTTAATGATCGCATGATCTTAAAACTGCCTATTGTAGGCGATATTTTAAAAAAAGCGGCCGTTGCCCGTTATTCACGCACCCTTTCAACCACCTTCGCCGCTGGTGTACCGCTTGGTGATGCACTAGACTCGGCTGCTGGCGCGTCAGGAAATATCATTTATAAAAATGCCATTCGAGAAATTAAGGCCGAGGTCAATGCCGGTAACCAAATGCACTGGGCGATGCACAACACCAAAGTATTCCCTGATATGGTAGTGCAAATGGTGTCAATTGGTGAAGAGTCTGGATCGTTAGACAGTATGCTTGCTAAAGTCGCTAATATCTACGAGCAGGAAGTGGACGATGCCGTCGACGGCCTTTCAAGTCTTTTAGAGCCACTTATTATGGTCGTATTAGGCGTTCTTATTGGTGGCCTCATTATCGCAATGTACTTACCTATTTTCCAGCTGGGCTCTGTGGTTTAGACCGTTTGGCAGTGTTGCGTTATTCTCAACTTGATGTGGTACACTGCCGCACATCTAGACATCAAGTACAGTCTAGTAAATAGGTACCGAGCGCGACTCGGAAGTTTCACTTAAATAAAAATAAGCGCACGACTTATGCACGACATTATTCACTTGATGCAAACACAATTATGGTATTGGTTACTGACAGTAGCTGTTGTTAGTCTTTGTATCGGTAGCTTTTTAAATGTGGTTATACTCCGTTTACCCAAAATGATGCAAAACAACTGGCAATCAGAATGTCGAGTTTTACTTGCTGATGAGCTTAAAACGCCACCAAGCACAGATACCGAAACATTTAATTTAGTCAAGCCAAACTCTCATTGTCCAAGCTGCAAAGCACCTGTCAAAGCATGGCAAAATATACCTCTGCTAAGCTGGATACTATTAAAAGGCAAGTGCCACCATTGCAGTGCGTCTATCTCTGTGCGCTATCCGCTTGTTGAATTAATAACCGCAATACTAGCAACTTGGGTTGCTTGGCACTTTGGTGCAAGCCTTGAAGCTGTCCTTTATATCGTTATTACATGGGTGTTGGTCGCGCTCACGGTTATTGACATCGATGAAATGTTATTACCAGATCAACTTACTTTGCCAACATTATGGTTGGTGCTTATTGCCAGCAGTTTAGGTGTGGGAGTGTCTCCTGGCACGGCAATTATTGGCGCAGCCGTTGGCTACTTGAGCTTGTGGAGTGTGTACTGGCTATTTAAATTGCTGACCGGAAAGGAAGGCATGGGCTATGGCGATTTTAAATTGCTCGCTATTTTTGGTGCCTTGATGGGATGGGAAGCCATCTTAACCATCGTTTTATTGTCTAGCCTAGTTGGTGCCATTATTGGCAGTATACAATTAAGTGTTCAGGGTCGTGACAAAGCCACGCCGATTCCATTTGGCCCTTATTTGGCCATCGCTGGCTGGATCACCTTGATGTATGGCGAGCAGCTTCAGCATTGGTACGTTAACTTAATCATGTGATGAAAAACAATGCTAAAAACAAATAACTGGATTTTAGGGGTAACAGGTGGCATTGGTGCGGGCAAAACTGCGATCACCCAACATTTACAACAAAAAAAGATTACTGTCGTTGATGCTGACATCGTTGCCCGTGAAGTCGTGGCTATAGGCTCTCAAGGACTACAGGCCATTGTTAATAAGTTTGGTAACAATATTCTCCTTGCAGATGGGGGGTTAGACAGAGCCAAATTACGAGCGATTATTTTTGCAGATGATCATAAAAAACAGTGGCTCGATGCGCTATTACACCCGCTGATACGTAACACACTGCTCACGCAGCTAAACGAAGCACAAAGCGACTATGTTATCTTGTCCGCACCGTTGTTATTTGAAAATGGCCTAGAACGTTATTGCGATACCACTTTACTCGTTGATGCGTCAGTTGAAACACAAATACAAAGAACGACAAAACGCGATAATGTAGACCCTACTCAGGTAGAGCGTATTATTGCAGCGCAGATGCCACGGCAAGAAAAGCAGAAAAAAGCAGACTACATATTAAACAACGACCGTCCGCTCGAAGAAAGTTTGCAAGCGTTAGACACACTACACCAGACATTTTTAACTGAAGCAAAAATACAGCAGAAGCGGCACACATAAGGAACTGCGTCTTGGGTAAGTAGTCAAAATGACATAATTTAATCTACACTCAGCGTAATAATAAATATTGAACAAGCATTGAATGTGAAGGCAAAGAGGTACTATGGAACATCATTCCCCACTACTGCGTAAGTTTATTACTCTCGGGCGAGTCACTGCCGAGCAAATAAAATCTCGCCAGTCAGAAGCTAACACCACTGCTGAATTGATATGCCTCAGCTCAGGAATGAGTTCAAAAGAACTCGCTGAAGAATGTTTGGAGTTGTTTAAAGTTCCTTACTTTAATCTAGATCATTTTAATGTCAGTGAAGTTCCACAAGCACTAGTCAAAGAAAAATTGATCCGCAAACACCATATTTTGCCGCTGGTACAAAAAGGTCGAAAACTGTATGTTGCAGCATCAGATCCCACTGATTTTGGTGCATTTGAAAACTTTGAATTTAGCACTGGGCTACAATGTGAAGTGTTAGTTGCAGACTATAAAAAGCTCGAGACTAAAATCGATCAATTGTTTGATGCCACCGGCGGACTGTCGATTTCAGAGGCTGAATTTAAAGAGTTTGCTGATCTTGACGTTGAAGAGGAGCCAAAACCCCAAAATACCAGTGAAGACAAAGATGATGCGCCAATCATTGTTTACATCAATAAGATATTGATGGATGCGATAAAAAAAGGAGCATCGGATCTACATTTTGAGCCATACGAAAAGAAATACCGAGTGCGCTTTCGTATTGATGGATTGCTACATGAGATGGCGAGCCCCCCTAATACATTGGCAACACGCCTAGCTGCGCGTATCAAGGTCATGGCTCACTTAGACATTGCAGAGAAGCGAAAGCCTCAAGACGGTCGTATTAAACTCAAAATATCTGAGCGTAAAAGTATCGACTTTCGTGTTAGTACACTCCCGACCATGTGGGGTGAAAAAATCGTAATGCGTATTTTAGATTCTTCAAGCGCTATGTTGGGGATTGACGTACTAGGTTACGAACCTGAACAAAAAAAGCTGTATCTGGATGCGCTTGAGCAACCACAGGGGATGATTTTGGTTACTGGCCCAACGGGCTCAGGTAAGACAGTATCATTATACACCGGTTTGAATATTCTTAACCAACCAGAGCGAAATATCAGTACCGCGGAAGATCCTGTGGAGATAAACCTTGAAGGTATAAACCAAGTTCAGATCAATCCTAAAGCAGATATGACGTTTGCCAATGCCCTTAGAGCGTTTCTGCGCCAAGATCCTGATATTGTGATGGTTGGTGAGATCCGTGACCTTGAAACCGCAGAGATCTCCATCAAAGCAGCACAAACGGGTCATTTGGTGTTAAGTACACTGCATACAAACTCAGCTCCAGAGACCCTTACCCGCCTTTTGAACATGGGTGTGCCAGCTTATAACGTAGCCAGCTCAGTCAGCCTGATCATTGCTCAGCGTCTTGCAAGACGCCTTTGTCCTAAATGTAAGACGCCAGAAACCTTGCCTGACGAAGCACTACTGGGACAAGGCTTTAGCGCTGATCAAATTAAGGAGATCACTCTTTTTGCACCAAAAGGCTGTGACAGCTGCACCGACGGCTATAAAGGTCGAGTGGGTATTTATGAAGTCGTAAAGATCACCCCTGAGATTTCCCATTTAATCATGGAAGGTGGAAATTCACTGGAAATTGCTGAACAAGCGGAAAAATCAGGGTTTGATAACTTGCGCAAATCTGGCTTAAAAAAAGCAGCAGCTGGCGTGACATCACTGACGGAAATCAACCGAGTGACAAGCTACTAAACGCATACGGGAGCAGCTTTACGTCGTGTTCCTGTAACAAAATCGCGATGTAAAATCGCTCCTACCAACCAGCTAATCACTTAGGTGGGAGCCGCTTTACACGGCGATTTTGTATAAGTGCTCGCGATGTAAAATCGCTCCTACCAATCAGCTAATCACTTGGGTGGGAGCCGCTTTACACGGCGATTTTGTATAAGTGCTCGCGATATAAAATCGTTCCTACCACAAATAAACGAACCTCTCGTGTGGAAGCCGTTTTACACGGCGATGGTGTAAAAGTCTCGAGATGTAAAATCGCTACTACCACAAATCAGCGAACCACTTGGGGTGGGAGCCGTTTTACACGGCGATTTTGTAAAAGTCTCGAGATGTAAAATCGCACCTACCACAAATAAGCATCTACCAATCAGCTATACAAGTTTTGTGGTACTTTCAATACATTAATGTGCACCGTGACTTCCTCGCGATCGTGATATAAATGCTTTGCTTGAATTTCGTAGTCAACATTGTATTTTTGCAGCTCTTCATGAATTAAAGTGAGACATTCATACACACTGTCAAAACGCTTTTTCATTGGTAGCTTTAAGTTAAATATAAGCTCACGAGCAAACGCATTAACTACCCAATCTACCATCAAGTCTGCGACTCGGGTGGGCTTCTCAACCATATCGCAAACCAACCAATCAATATTGCGCTTTTCTGGGCGATACTTAAACCCATCTTCACGGAAGTGTTTCACTTGTCCTGTTTCCATCAAGTCTTCATTCATGGGTCCATTATCAATCGCAGCAACAAACATACCACGGCGCACAAGCTGGTACGTCCAACCACCCGGACACGCCCCCAAGTCAACTGCTCGCATGCCTGATCTCACACGCGTTTCTTGCTGAGCTTTTGGCACAAATACATGAAATGCCTCATCTAACTTAAGAGTAGAGCGGCTTGGCGCATCCGAAGGCATTCTAAGGCGCGGGATCCCCATAAAAAAAGGTGAGTTGTTATCACTGAATGAATAACCCACATACGCTGTGTTATTCGCTAAAAACAGCACATGCAACACAGGTTTGGCAGACTTTACCTCACGAGTCAGTTTGTTTTGCTTTTCAAGCGCTTTTGATAAAGGCGTCGAAAACTTTTTACAGAATTTAGAAAGCTCTTTCCCCTCATTGGTATCCGGTGTTTCTACACGCAGCTCACCACACAAGGGGAAGTCCTGCACCGCCTCTTTTATCACACTGACTCTATCTTCAATCGGCATATCTGTTTGCAAAGTACCAACAAACCACTGTCTAGCAAATACCAGCTTTTTAAAGTCTATTTTCTTTGCTAATGTCTCAGCATCATTAGGCGAAAAACACTCAAACGTTACGTACGCAGTATTAGGTTTGGCTTTTACATAACCTGCAATACCATGCTTTGCAGCATAATGATTAATTTCAGCAGCGGCGTCATTTTCAAAACCACCACGACAATAGATAACGATACTCGACATCAGATTCTCAGTAAGACTTAATTAAAAGGAAGATTTAGCAGCTTGAATAATCAATAAGATCCAAGCTATCAAAAAACAGCTGCCGCCAATAGGCGTAATAGGGCCCAGCCACTTCATATTAGTTAACGCCAGTAAGTATAGACTGCCACTAAACAGCAATACGCCAGCGATAAAAAAGCCACCTACGAGCTGCACTTTTAGCCCCCATTTGATTAAAAATGCAGTCGCGATAATGGCAAGGCCATGGGTCATTTGGTACTGTGCAGCAGTATTAAAAATGCCAATCGCATACTCGCTTAGACGGCCTTTTAGACCATGTGCAGCAAAAGCCCCAAGCGCCACAGACAGCAAGCAAAATACACTACCCACGATGAGATAAAGTTTAGCCATGACAATGTTCCTTGATAAAGCTAGCAGCAATTGCTGCTGCATTGGCACGACTTTCAGCTTCACTAACACCGCTTACTTTACGCGGCTTTAATGAGTGATCGCCATCTTTTAGCCACTTTACCGTTATTTGCTCTGGGAAGCACATCGCATCCACTTCAGTGCGGTTGCCAAAGGTATCCCGCTCACCTTGTAAAATTTGCATTGGGCAGTTTAGCTCAGGAAAGTGATCTACTCTCAGTTTTTCAGGTTTTCCCGGCGGATGGAACGGATAACCAAATGCCAAAACACCTTGAAGATTTACTGATGTCTCGCAGGCCAACATCGAAGCCATGCGCCCCCCCATCGATTTACCACCAATAAATAGCGGTAAATCAGGCTCGACCGCCGCTAAGACTTGCTCAAAGTAAGCGAGTAATTTTGGAGCGCGTTCAGGCGGACGTTTTTTCCCTTCGCGTTTTGCTTGCTGCATATATTCAAAGTCAAACAAGCCCACTTGAACCCCCGCCGCAGCAAGTAACTTAGCCATTTTTTGCATAAAGTCACTGTCACTGCCAGCGCCAGCACCGTGGGCAAAAATAAATTGTGCAACTGGGTTTTCTGCATAGTGCCATTCAATATTTACTGTGCTCATAAACTATTTAACTCTTGTTCGTGTTCTACCATACCGAGCATCCATTCTTTGAATGAGACAATTTTACCCAGTTCCGATTGCGACTCTCTAAATACTAAGTAGTAGGCGTTCTTACTTTCAAGGTGATGACTAAATGGAATAACCAGTCGACCCGCATCAATATCCGGCCTTGCCAGTACGCTATTGCCCAGCGCCACACCTTGGCCGTGAATTGCGGCCTGTAATACCATAGAGGAGTGACTGAAAATAGGCCCTGTATTGACCGCAACGTTTCTGACTCCCGCGGTTTTCATCCATGCCTTCCAAGCTCGCCGAGTAGTGTCATGCAATAAAGTATGTTGCGCGAGGTCGCTTGGCTGATTTAACGGCTTTGGACCCGTTAATAAAAATGGGCTACATAATGGCACGAAATATTCAGTATGTAATTTATGGGTTTGCACACCATTCCAGTTACCACGGCCATAGTAAATCGCTACATCTACATCGTCGGTTAATGAATTGTCATCATGGTCCTGAGCTTTTATCCGTACATCGATTTCTGGGTGCAATTCATTAAAATTACTGAGCCTTGGCACCAACCATTGAATCGCAAAGCTCGGCGTCAGGCTCACCGTCAGCGAGCCTTTTGCACCTCGCGCCAGCAATTTTTCAGTGGCATCAATTAACTGTGAAAAAATATCTTTTATATCGAGGTAATAGCCCTGCCCTTCCTCGGTTAACAGTAGCGAGCGGTTTTTGCGTAAAAACAACTTTAGCCCAAGATGTTCTTCTAAGATTTTAATTTGATGACTAACCGCTGCCTGCGTGACATACAGCTCCTCTGCTGCTTTGGTAAAGCTCAGATGCCGTGCCGCCGCTTCAAAGGCCTTTAATGCGTTTAATGGTGGAACTCGTCGTGACATTTATTCATGCCTATAAAAAAACCCGCAATACGCGGGCAATTAATATACCCAAGCAATCAAGTCACACAAAATTGCTTGGCTATAGATTATAAATCAGCAGCACTGGTGTCCAGTGGCGCAAAACTTTTAACAAGCTCATCTACTGCCTTCATTTGCTGTAAATAGCCTTCAAGCTTAGCAAGCGGCAGCGCACAAGGGCCGTCACACTTTGCTTCATTTGGATTTGGGTGCGCCTCAATAAAAAGTCCAGCTAATCCCAGCGCCATACCACTTCGAGCAAGTTCTGCTGCTTGAGCACGACGGCCATCAGCAGAATCGCTACGGCCACCAGGGCGTTGTAGCGCATGTGTCGCATCAAAAATCACTGGTGCCATACGCTTCATGTCATCCATTCCCAGCATATCAACAATGAGGTTATTGTAGCCAAAGCTACTTCCACGCTCGCACAAGATCACCTTGTCGTTACCAGCTTCATTAATTTTTTTAATAATGTGACGCATTTCGTGTGGCGCTAAAAACTGAGGCTTCTTCACATTTATCACCGCGCCAGTTTCTGCCATCGCGACAACCAAGTCAGTTTGACGGGCTAAGAAGGCAGGTAATTGAATAACATCCGCAACTTCTGCTACCGGTTTTGCTTGAAATGGCTCATGTACATCAGTGATCACTGGTACATTAAAAGTCTTTTTGACTTCTTCAAAAATCTTTAAGCCTTCTTCCATGCCAGGGCCACGGTAAGAATTGATTGACGAGCGATTGGCTTTATCAAATGACGCTTTAAATACGTATGGGATCCCAAGCTTACTCGTCACTTCAACATAATGCTCTGCGATTTGCATTGCCAAGTCACGTGACTCAAGCACATTCATGCCACCGAACAGTACAAATGGCTTATCGTTAGCAACCTCACGTCCCGCGACGTTAATAATATCTGTATTCATTTTTTATCCTTTAGCTACCAATCACACGAAGCAATTGTCCGCATAACCAAGCCATATATGTACCAAGCGCATAGCCAAGTACCGCTAGTAACACCCCAACCGGCGCAAGCGCGGGATGAAATGCCGAAGCAACTACCGGGGCTGATGCTGCACCACCAATGTTTGCTTTACTGCCAACAGCAATATAAAACACTGGAGCTTTAATAATTTTAGCTACAATAAATAATAGCCCGACGTGCACCGCCATCCAAATAACACCAATAACAACATATTTAGGTGCTTCCACAATCTTGGTAATATCCATGTGTAAGCCTATCGTTGCAACGAGTATGTACAAAAAGCTTGAGCCAATTTTTGACGCGCCAACCGCTTCGTACTGGCGAGCTTTGGTGAACGATAACGCCAACCCAATCGTTGTCACTAATACAATGATCCAAAAAAGCTTGCTATGAAGTGAAAATTTCTTTAGTTCTGGATAGTTAGCGCTGAAAAATGGCACAAGTAGATCAGCAGCAAAGTGCGCCAACCCCGTAGCGCCAAAGGCAAACCCAACAAGGATCATAAAGTCTTTTAACTCTGGACGTCTTGCGTGCTCAGCCTCAAACGCCTGGACTTTGTCAATTAGTCGGTTGATTGAGGAGGTATCTGCACCCGTTTTAGCGTCAATTTCTTTATTTCGCGCCGCCATATAGAGCAAGCACGCCATCCACAGATTTGCGACAACAATATCAACCGTTACCATGATGGTGAAGATTTCTCCGCCTGCACCATAAATCTCTTTCATAGCCACCATATTGGCACCACCACCAATCCAGCTTCCTGCAAGCGCGGCCATACCGCGCCATACGGCTTCTGGACCAGTTACACCGAGTAGTTCTGGCATAAAAGTAGCTGTAAGTAAAAGCGCAATTGGACCACCAATCACCACACCCACCGTTCCCGTCAAGAACATGATAATTGCCTTTTTGCCTAACCCAGCGATAGACTTAAGATCAATGCTTAAAGTGAGCAATACTAGACAAGCAGGGAGCAAATAATACTTTGCAACGGTATATACATCATTGTTATTACCATCAACGATACCAAATGTGTTGAGCAATGACGGTAAAAAATAACACATTAATAGCGCGGGAATATACTTGTAAAACTTCGCCCAAAAGCCACTCTTTTGGCTAGAGGTGTAAAAAACGAAGCCTAGGATTACGGCCAACAGTCCCATAATGACCGCATTATTTGTAACAAGCGCAGTACTTTGCTCCATAACTCCTCGCTGTTATTATTTTTATGACACTATTTTTAATGCAGAATATTGTTATGATCGGCCAACTCTTTTATTTGGTGTTGGATCACTTCAATAGTCGGATCGTCAGGACATTCATCAATAAAAAATTGCAAATCATCCTTTGCCATTTTTGGGCAATTTAATTGATTCAACAAATAACCTCTATCACGGCGTTCATAAGGATCATCGCCTAATATATCCATTAGTTGTTCAACACAACTCAACGCATGACCAAACTTTTCTACTGCAATAAAGGCCCATTTTTGCTGAGATAGGTATAGCTTTACGGATTCTTCGTTGAAAATCAGCTCCATTGGTTCTTGATCTTGCTCTTGGTCTTTTTTACTTTCATTCTCCGGCATAATATACCAAGTTTGATGACCAGAGCTTGGTTCAACGACATATCCTTCTTCTTCACTCAGTGCAACATGAACAATAATTTCACCTTGACTTAAGGCCAAGCTCGCATTGAGTTTTGCGCGCTCAAGTAAGTGAACTAAAATAAGTCCTAGTGCAGTATTGGTGCCGCTGCGCATTGAAAGTGCATAACATACGCTGTTGAGTTTGTACTCAGGAACGTCTTGACTACTGCCACTAAATAACCACTGAGTATAAAAAGCATCTAAAACGCCATCTAAACACTTATGCTGGTTTTTTTGTTTTTGGCGGATCTCATCCACGGCAAATTCAAGTTCAGCTAACTGACATAACGTTTCATTGGTGTCAGCTTGTGCATCCCAACTTTGCTCAGCCTTGATACAACGGATCAAGGGTGGGTAGGAAAATGCATCTGAATTGTCATCGAGAGATAAGTCATTCTCATCTAACCAGATATCATTCTTCATAGAATTCAGTTTCTCTTGAATGCTTTTATTAAGAGCGACTAGTTTACCACTTTTTGTCATATTGCCAAAAGGCGTAAAAAAGTAATCCTAGTCGCGAACTAATTAAACCGAATCTCGGTTAATTACAGAGGTGCTATAGAAGCGCTATGATGTCGGTTAAAAAAGCAAGCTTTGCTTGCTAACAGCCAACTGTGCGATTGCCAGCAATACAAGCGTTGCTGTACCAAGGGCTATTATTTTTATTTTCTTAGCTCCTGCTTTTGCAATCACAAAACCAAGTGCTATGTAACCAAACACTAATATAATTTTTTGTAACAACCAAGGCTGCTGCCCTGGGCTCAACCCTGCAGTCACAGCTAGAACAACAGCAGTGATCAGCAATAAAGTATCAACACTGTGACTGGTAATGAACACACCTTTATTTGCTGCTAACTTGCCAGAACCCAAGCGTGAAAATGCACGGGTGTAAAACAGCACAATACTCAATACCACAAACAATAAATGCGTGTGTTTTAACGCCATATAATCCATAAAAATCTCTAGTCAGGGAATCGTTGTAAGATTGATTCTAACTCATTTATACAGCGATTGAATACATCTACAAGTGTAGGATCAAAGTGTTTACCTCTTTGTGCGGTAATCTCGCGCAGTGCGTCTTCTTTGCTCCATGCTTCTTTATAACAGCGCTTGTGGCGTAGTGCGTCATATACATCTGCCAGCGCTACAATCCTGCCGTAAAGGTGGATCTCATCACCTTTTTTCCCTTTAGGGTAGCCACTACCATCCCATTTTTCATGGTGATCTCTAGCTATCAACGCGCCAGCACTGACAATTTCTCGGCGTGAGTCTTTGAGTAATTCAAACCCTTTTTCTGTGTGGGTCTGCATTACTTTCCATTCTTCATCTGTAAGCTTACTCGGTTTGTTTAAAATGGCATCGGGGATCCCCACCTTGCCGACATCGTGTAGAGGTGATGCCATTTTGACAAGCTCTGCCTCTTTGTCGGACAAACCTATCTCCTTAGCTAAGGCATGACACAGATAAGCCACCCTTTTCACATGATTTCCTGTGTTTGTAGAGTGTAACTCCAACGCTTCGCTCAAGCGGATCACTAATTCTTGCTGGGTATCTTCTATTTCAGCTTGAAGCTGCACGTTTTCGTATGCTAACTGCATATTCTGCGCAAAAATATCAATCAGGTGTCTTTGCGTTTCAGTTAAAAACTCAGGGATCCCAGACACAAACAGCATCGAAGCGTGGTTATAATCGCTAGAACAATACGCAAATAGATAATTATCTTTATAAACAATATCTTTTTCTTGAAGCGCTTTTAGGCAAGCATCCATTTGGTCACTGCTTAGCACTTCAGCGATAGGTTTACCCTCGCTGCTTTCAAACTCACCGCGCCCTGCAAACACCACTAACTGGTCATTGCTTTGTCCAGCTTCTTTACCTGCTGCAAGGGAAGTTGCATACATTGCCTGATCAACAGTGCCAAGGAGCGACGTCAACTGCTGAAGCACTCCTTCTATAAAGCTCTCGATTGAATGTGTCGCGAAAATATCTCGAGATGCTTTAATAATTTTTTCCAGCCCCTGTCTAGATTGGTCAATAGCCAGAATATCTCGATACGAACGCAAACTCGACATCACGACGGTAAAAAGCTTTTGCGCTGTCAGTTCAGTTTTTGACTTGTAGTCATTAATATCATAGTTGACAATCACTTGGCGCTCTGGCGCTTGGCCAGGCTGCCCCGTTCTTAGAATGATACGGATGTGGTTGTTCTTGGCTACTTCACGAATGTACTTAGCAACTTGTAAGCCGGCATCATCGCTTTCCATCACCACATCAAGCAGTACAACCGCTGCATCAGGGTGACTATCCACAACTTTTTTTGCTTCCTCGCCGGAATAGGCACTAATAAACTCGAGCCGTTTATTCTGAAACTCAAAGTCACTGAGCGCCAACTTAGTCACCGCATGCACCTCAGGTTCATCATCAACAATAATGACCTTCCAAGTACCAACCTTTTCGGGTTCTACTACATCAGCGGGTTCATCTGAAAACAAAAAATCATCCATATTGCGGATCCTATTGTAGCGCCTAATTCTGGTGTGGATTCGTGGCTTTTAAGGCAGCATTGCCAACGTCACTCTATCACACCCTGCCATATCTTTTATGGTAAGTATATTAATATACGCCATTTCTGCAAAAAACTGACGGATCTTACTCGCTTGCTCAAAGCCATGTTCGAGTAGTAGATAACCGCCAGCGTTTAAGTGCCTTTTGGCGCAGGTAATAATATGAAAAATATCAGCATAACCATGCATCTCAGCGACTAACGCACTGCGCGGCTCAAACCTAACGTCGCCTTGAGATAAGTGGTGATCTTCCTCATCTATATACGGTGGATTACTGACGATAAGATCAAACCGCTGCTCAGCCAAAGCGTCGAACCAGTCACTTTGTAAAATGGTCACGTTATCAAAGCCTAACTGAGTTTGATTTTCCTTAGCTAACGCGACTGCTGCCGCTGAAGCATCAACCGCGGTGACTTCCCATGAGGGGTATTCACTCGCTAAAGCTAACGCAATTGCTCCTGTGCCTGTGCCTAAGTCTAGCACTTTTGCATCATTTGGCATGGTCAGTGTGAGTACATGCTCTACTAATGTTTCTGTATCAGGTCTTGGAATAAGTGTGCTGTTGTTAACCTTAAGCGGTAAGCTCCAAAACTCTCTTTGACCGGTAATGTGTGCGACTGGTTCACCGGTGATGCGACGTTTGATGTAAGTTTCGAACAATGATTGTTGAGGCTTTGAGAGCTCCGCTTCAGGCCATGTAAAGAGGTAAGTGCGGTTTTTTTCAATGACGTGAAGTAACAGCACTTCACTGTCTAGCTTTGCTGATTCGGAGTAGTCATGCAGTTGTTTGGTTGCCCAAGCAATAGCCTGAGCAATAGTGAGCACTGACATCAATCGCCATCACTCATTGCTGCAAGTAGGTCGGCCTGATATTCAATCACAAGCGGATCAATAACCGCACCAAGCTCTCCCGACATTACTTCGTTTAGGCGATAAAGTGTTAAATTTATGCGGTGGTCAGTGATACGTCCTTGAGGATAATTATAGGTACGAATACGCTCAGAGCGGTCACCGCTACCTACTAAGTTACGGCGCTCAGACGCTTCTGCTGCGGCACGCTTTTCGTCTTCAGCTTGTTGTAAACGAGCGCTCAGTACTGACAAGGCTTTAGCTTTGTTCTTATGTTGTGAACGCTCATCCTGACACTCCACCACTACACCTGTTGGTAAGTGCGTAATACGGATGGCAGAATCCGTTTTGTTGACGTGCTGACCACCGGCACCTGAGGCACGGAAAGTATCAATTTTTAAATCTGATGGATTAATTTCTATGGCTTCGGCTTCAGGAATTTCTGCCATCACCGCCACTGTACACGCAGAAGTATGTACCCGACCTTGCGATTCGGTTTCAGGTACTCGCTGCACTCGGTGCGCACCAGACTCAAACTTAAGTTTACCATAAACGCCGTCACCACTAATGTTTGCGATCACTTCCTTATAACCACCATGCTCACCTTCGTTGGCACTGATGATTTCTACGCGCCATTTTTGTGTTTCCGCGTAGCGACTATACATACGGAATAAATCACCTGCAAAAATGGCAGCTTCATCACCTCCAGTGCCCGCACGCACTTCTAAAAACACGTTATTATTGTCTTTTGGATCTTTAGGTAACATTAGTACCTGGAGGTCATCTTCAAGTGCTGCAATAGCTGCCTTGGCTTCTTTGTACTCTTCCTGCGCCATTTCTCGCATATCTGGATCTGAGTCTTTTAGCATTTCTTCTGCAGTTGCTACGTCTTCCTGAGCCTGTTGGTAGGCTGTAAACGCTTTAACTACATCTTCTAATTCTGAGAACTCTTTAGATAAGGCGCGAAAGCGGTTCTGATCGCTAATTACCTCAGGTGAGCTTAGCATGGCTTGCACTTCTTCATAGCGCTCTACTAAGGTTTCTAACTTACGATATACAGACTCTTTCATTAACTGTTATTCCTGCTCAATTCCTAATGTTTGCTTAAGTTGCGCTAACTTGTCGATATTACCTTCTTTCGCAGCCTCTTGAATGGCGCGTGTGGGTGCATGGGTTAGTCGATTACTCAGCTTATTTGCTAATTCGATAATAATTTTTTCTGCGTCTTTGCCCGATTGTAGCTGATTTAACGCTTTTTCTACGAGCTCATTTTTTATTTCTTGTGCACTTTGGCGATATTGCCGAATGACATCTACGGAGTGCAGCGAGCGCTGCCACTCAGAAAACTCTTGGGTACGGACATCAATAATTTGCTGCGCTTCAATAGCAGCCTGCTCACGGCTTGCCAAATTTTCATTCACAATGGCCTGAAGGTCATCAACAGAGTAAAGGTAAGCAGCATCTAGCTCTGATACCTGACTTTCAATATCGCGAGGTACTGCAATATCGATAAATAACATTGGCTTGTGTCGACGCTTTTTAAGCGCCTGCTCAACCATACCCTTCCCTATAATCGGCAAAGTACTGGCCGTGGAACTAATGACAATATCGGCATCAGGTAACGCCTCAGGAAGCTGTGCCAACGAAATCACACTCCCGCCTATTTCTGTTGCTAGGTTTTGCGCACGCTCAATGGTTCTATTCGCAACAGTAATAGATTTAGGGTTATGCTGCGAGAGGTGTTTTGCTACCAGTTCAATGGTTTCACCAGCCCCTATCAGTAATACCTGTGTTCTGTCTAACTGGCCATAAATGTGCTTAGCTAAATTTACCGCGGCATAGGCGACTGAAACAGCACTGGCACCAATGTCTGTCTCTGTACGCACCTGCTTTGCCACTGAAAATGTTTTTTGAAATAGTCTCTCAAAGGTCGGATGAATAGCTTGATGTTGCTTTGCTGTACTAAACGCCTGTTTGATTTGCCCAAGGATCTGCGGTTCACCGAGTACCAAAGAGTCCAGCCCACAAGCCACACGCATTAAATGGTTTACGGCATCTTGGTTCATATGCACATAGACATTTTCCGTTAAGGCTCGTTGCTCTATGTTATGAAACTCAGATAGCCAATTGAGTAATGCTTGGGGATCAGCAGACTCAAGGCTACAATAGATTTCGGTTCGATTGCAGGTCGACACAATCACAGATTCTTTAAACTGCGAAGAATGTTGGAGTTGGTGCAATGCTTCTGTAAGCTGTTCTGGAGAAAACGCCACTTTTTCACGTAATTCTACAGACGCGGTTTTGTGATTGATACCAAGTGCGATGATGGTCATAGATGCCAGTATTGCTCGAGCCCTGCTTTAAAGTCGGCAATTTTACCAAAAATCAATCGAATATGGAAAGTAAGGAAAGGCCTTTGAGACAACTTCATTTGATTTTACTCATATTTTTATTAATTTTAACAGGCTGTGCGCAACAATTACCTCAGCAAAATGCGGCACAAGACTGGCGTTCTAAGCTAAAACAACAAAAAAATTGGCAAGCTCGAGGTAAACTTGCATTCATTGCTCCAGACAATCGTCAATCAGCCAACTTTAATTGGTATTTAAAGGAAAACAAACAAAATCTGATCTTAACTAGCTTTGTCGGCACCCGTATATTTGAACTTGCTGAGCTAGACACACACTCTGAACTGACCTTTGAAGACAATGTCCACAAAGGTATGGACAGTAGTGACTTAGTCAAACGCTTAAGTGGACTGTCGCTACCTGTAAACCAAGCTCCACAGTGGTTAACTGGACAAGTTCAAGCACCAGCCAACAAACTTGATGATCTTGGTAGAATAAGCAATACACAATGGCAAAGCCCATCAGGCCGAGTGTGGCAAATCACCTATCAACAATATAAAATGCAAGATGGCATGTGGTTACCGAGCCGTATGAAACTCTCATCGACCAACATTGAGGTCAAAGTATTAATCACTTCATGGCAGTTCAAATGAAGACACTGACACTAAGCGCTCCGGCAAAATTAAATCTTTTTCTGCATATCAACGGTCGTCGAGAAGACGGCTACCATGAGCTAGAAACTTTATTTACTTTTTTAGATTTTGGCGACGAGTTAGCCTTTACACTCACCGGCACCAATCAAAATATCATTATTACTGGCGACATTGCGGATATCCCACTTGAGCAAAACCTCATTTATAAAGCCGCTAAAACACTCGAGCCGTACAAAAAAGTTACAGCAGGAGTCGAAATCCACCTAAATAAAAAACTACCTATGGGTGGAGGGGTTGGAGGGGGCTCTTCGGATGCAGCAACCACATTGCTGGCACTAAATACACTTTGGCAATGTCAACTTACTATTTCAGAACTTGCAAAAATAGGCTTAGGTTTAGGTGCGGATGTACCTGTATTTGTCGAAGGTAAAACAGCCGTTGCACATGGTATTGGGGAGCAGCTTGAGCCAATGGATATTCCACAAAAATGGTATTTAGTGGTTGCCCCGCCGGTTCATGTCAGCACTGCATTAGTCTTCACGCATCCAGATTTGCCTCGTGCTACTCCTAAGCTTAAAAACGGTTGGAAACTCTCGGATACAGGCAATGACTGTCAAACTCTTGTCAAAAAGCTTTACCCCGAGGTTGAAAAGACCCTCACGTGGTTGCTAAAATATGCACCAACCAAAATGACTGGTACTGGAGCTTGTTGTTTCGCGGAGTTTGAAAATCGTGAGGCAGCGCTGCGTGTGCTCGAAACTCTACCATCATCTTGGCAGGGCTTTATTGCCCAAAATACAAGTGAGTCAATTTGTCATCGACAATTACGCGCTTGGCAAAACTAGAAGTAAATTGTTTAAGTTAGCTTGTTTTGACTTTTTTATTTCATGGTCATTGCATGTTAGTCCAAAAAAATTCAGTGCCTGAGGAACCCTACCGTGCCCGACATGAAGCTCTTCGCTGGTAACGCAACACCTGAGCTAGCTCAAAAAGTTGCAAAACGTTTGTTTATAGAGTTAGGTGATGCCGTTGTTGGCCGTTTTAGCGACGGTGAAATTAGCGTTCAAATCAACGAAAACGTTCGTGGTTCAGATGTATTCATCATCCAATCAACATGTGCTCCTACAAATGATAATTTAATGGAGTTAATCGTCATGGTTGATGCGCTACGTCGTGCATCTGCTGGTCGTATCACAGCCGTTATTCCTTATTTCGGTTATGCACGCCAAGACCGCCGAGTGCGCTCTGCTCGTGTTCCAATTACTGCGAAAGTGGTAGCAGATTTCCTATCAAGTGTTGGTGTTGACCGTGTCCTTACTGTTGACCTACACGCAGAACAAATCCAAGGTTTCTTCGACGTACCTGTAGACAATGTATTCGGAAGCCCTGTGCTTATCGAAGACATGAAAGAGCGTAAATTTGAAGATGTAGTCGTGGTTTCACCTGATATTGGCGGCGTTGTTCGTGCTCGTGCGATTGCAAAACTGTTAGACGACAAAGACCTTGCTATTATAGATAAGCGCCGTCCGCAAGCTAACGTTTCTCAAGTGATGCACATTATCGGTGATGTAGCTGGCCGTGACTGTATTATCGTCGATGATATGATTGATACTGGTGGCACCCTATGTAAAGCTGCAGCTGCACTTAAGGAACATGGTGCAAAACGCGTGTTTGCTTATGCGACTCACCCAGTGCTTTCAGGTAATGCTGCTGAGAATTTACGTGACTCAGTGATTGACGAAGTTATCGTAACTGACTCAATACCTCTTTCAGATGAATTAAAAGCACTCGATAACATCAAAGTACTAACACTTGCAGATATGATGGCTGAAACTATTCGTCGTATCAGCAACGAAGAGTCTATCTCTGCGATGTTTCAACACTAATTAGCAATAAAACTGATTAGTCAAAAAGCACCTCTGGTGCTTTTTTTGTTTTATAGGTTTCATTGCAGGTGCGTTAGTGGTATATTGGCGCGCCTTTTTTAGGCAGGGAGCTTGGTCGCGAGCTCTCTGACATATTAACTTAAATTATTTTGGAGACATCCATGTCTGTATACAAATTAGACGCTGAAGTACGTTCTGACCTAGGTACTGGTGCGAGCCGCCGCCTACGTCGCGCTGACAAAGTTCCTGCAATCCTATACGGTGCTGGTAAAGATGCAGTTTCACTAACTCTTGACCACAACAAAGTATTAAAAGCGCAAGAAGACGAAGGTTTCTACACTCACATCCTTACGCTAAACATCGGCGGTGAGTCTGTTGAAGCAATTCTTAAAGATATCCAACGTCACCCGTACAAGCCTAAGATCACTCACTTAGACTTCCAACGCGTTGATGCTTCACAGAAGCTACACACTAAGATCCCTGTTCACTTCATCAATGAAGAAAAAGCAGCGAAAGGCGGTAACACTATCGTTCACCAACTAACTGAAATCGAAATCACTTGCCTACCAGCAAGACTTCCTGAGTTCATCGAAGTTGACGTAGCGAATGTAGCTGCTGGTGAAACTCTACACCTATCTGATATCACACTTCCAGCAGGTGTTGTGTCAGTTGAGCTTGCTAAAGGTGCAGATCACGACCAAGCAGTAGTTTCAGTAAACGCTCCTAAAGCAGCTCCTGCTGAAGAGTCTGCTGAAGACGCAGCTGAGTAATTATTCAGGTGTTAGCACCTTGAATAATATTCAAATGCTTGTGGGCCTGGCAAATCCAGGCCCCGAATACGCAAACACCCGTCATAATGCTGGCGCATGGTTTATTGAAGAACTAGCCAGACGATACAACTGCCTCCTTAAACCAGACTCTAAGCACCATGGCCTTACTGGCAAAGTGCTCATCAACAATCAAGAGTTTAAATTACTGATCCCTACTACTTATATGAATTTGAGTGGTAAAGCAGTCTCGAGTCTTGCCAATTTTTATAAAATCCCCGTTGAGAGTATTCTCGTTGCTCATGATGAAATGGATATTGAACCCGGTATTGCCAAACTTAAAAAAGGTGGCGGCCATGGTGGTCATAATGGTCTAAAAGACATCATAGCAAAAATGGCAAACAACAAAGAGTTTATGCGACTACGTGTTGGAATTGGCCATCCAGGACACAGAGACAAGGTAACTGGTTGGGTCTTAGGCAAAGCCCCACAAGCGGATCAAGAAAAAATTGAGGCCGCTGTTGATGAAGCAGTCAGATGTATGGAAATACTCGCAAAAGACGGTGTGTTAAAGGCGCAAAATAGACTACATTCATTTAAACCGTAACAGTTCACTGCTGCGACTTAATTGAGTCATACCTAAGCTTCTCGGTTCGCGAATGTGGATTGAGATAATACGGTAGAAATTTAGGAATAAACACTATGGGTTTTAAATGTGGCATTGTTGGTTTACCGAACGTAGGTAAATCTACTTTATTTAATGCGTTGACTAAAGCGGGCATTGAGGCCGCAAACTTTCCTTTTTGTACTATCGAACCGAATACCGGCGTAGTACCTGTACCAGATTCTCGTCTTGATCAGCTAGCTGAAATCGTCAACCCTCAGCGTACTATCCCAACCTCTATGGAGTTTGTGGATATTGCAGGTTTGGTTAAAGGTGCATCCAAAGGTGAAGGTTTAGGTAACCAATTTTTAGCAAACATTCGTGAAACCGATGCTATCGGTCACGTTGTACGCTGTTTCGAAAACGAAAATATCGTACATGTAGCAGGTCAAATTGATCCAGCTGAAGATATTGACGTTATCAATACTGAGTTGGTGCTTGCGGACATGGATGCGGCTGACCGCGCTGTATTGCGTAACGCTAAGAAAGCCAAAGGTGGCGACAAAGACGCAAAGTTTGAGCTTGTGGTACTTGAAAAAGTAAAAGCACACTTGGATGAGGGCCTAACACTTCGTTCGTTAGAGTTAACTAAGGAAGAAGCGGCAGCAATCAGCTACTTAAACTTCTTGACTATCAAGCCAACCATGTATATTGCAAACGTTAATGAAGATGGTTTTGAAAACAACCCTTTCCTTGACAAAGTACGTGAAATAGCAGCTGCTGAAGATGCCGTTGTCATTCCTGTGTGTGCTGCGATTGAAGCTGAATTGTCTGAGCTTGACGAAGAAGACAAGAAAGAGTTTATGGACGACTTAGGCCTTGACGAGCCAGGTCTTAACCGCGTTATCCGTGGTGGTTATGAACTATTGAAGCTGCAAACTTACTTTACAGCAGGTGTTAAAGAAGTGCGTGCATGGACTATCCCCGTTGGTGCAACAGCACCACAAGCCGCAGGTAAGATCCATACAGACTTTGAACGTGGCTTCATCCGTGCACAAACTATCGGTTTTGATGACTACATCGAATTCCGTGGTGAGTCTGGTGCAAAAGATGCAGGTAAAATGCGTCAAGAAGGTAAAGAATACATCGTTAAAGATGGCGATGTGATGAACTTCTTATTTAACGTGTAAACGTTTTAGCGATACGACATACCATAAAAAGGAGCTTCGGCTCCTTTTTTGTTTCCTAAACCCGAAAAAATTAATGTGAGATCAGACTATCTCGCTAAATAACTACTGCTTTGGGTAATTGATGTCTTTCTCGCAACCTGTTTTACACAATACCCTAGCTTAAAATTCAATCGGCATTGTTAAAGATTTGCAATCCCCCCTTAGGATTTGATATAAAAACAGGCCGTTTCGCTTAATTTATCTGCAAACAAACTGTGATAACTGATTTTTTGCAAAAAAGGTGTTGACGGCTTGGGGGCATATACGCATAATACGCCCCGCATCAGCGATGATGAGAAGTTAAAAAGATGGCTATGTAGCTCAGCTGGTTAGAGCACATCACTCATAATGATGGGGTCCCCTGTTCAAATCAGGGCATAGCCACCATATTTTAACTACTACCAAAACTCATCTAGCTAGAAAAAAGATGTGCAAAAGTTTCGGAATTGGCAGTTGTCTATATATAGACGCTGGATTTAGGTTCCAATAGCTAATGCAAAAAGATGTGCGGAAGTGGCGGAATTGGTAGACGCGCTGGATTTAGGTTCCAGTATCTTCGGATGTGAGAGTTCAAGTCTCTCTTTCCGCACCATGTTCTTTTAAATCAGAACTAAAAGAGATTTTATTTCGTTGGAGTATCGCCAAGCGGTAAGGCAGAGAAGAGAGAGGTTTTGATCCCTCACTCATCCCCCCCAGATTCAAATCCTGGGTTCAACAATTTAAGTTAGATTTGAGTTTTCGTTGGAGTATCGCCAAGCGGTAAGGCAGCGGGTTTTGATCCCGCCATTCCCAGGTTCAAATCCTGGTACTCCAGCCAACAATGCGGAAGTGGCGGAATTGGTAGACGCGCTGGATTTAGGTTCCAGTACCTTCGGGTGTGAGAGTTCAAGTCTCTCTTTCCGCACCATGTTCTCGATTAGAACTAAAATAATCAAGTTTTCGTTGGAGTATCGCCAAGCGGTAAGGCAGCGGGTTTTGATCCCGCCATTCCCAGGTTCAAATCCTGGTACTCCAGCCAATGGCTATGTAGCTCAGCTGGTTAGAGCACATCACTCATAATGATGGGGTCCCCTGTTCAAATCAGGGCATAGCCACCATTCTTTAAATGCAGAAGTAGCGGAATTAGCAGTTGTCTAGATGTAGACTCTTGATTTAGGTTCCAATAACCAATGCAAAAAGATTTGCGGAAGTGGCGGAATTGGTAGACGCGCTGGATTTAGGTTCCAGTATCTTCGGATGTGAGAGTTCAAGTCTCTCTTTCCGCACCATGTTCTTTTAAGTCAGAACTAAAAAAGATTTTATTTCGTTGGAGTATCGCCAAGCGGTAAGGCAGCGGGTTTTGATCCCGCCATTCCCAGGTTCAAATCCTGGTACTCCAGCCAACATTCTGAAGTTGAGAAATTGGCAGATGTCTTGAAATAGACGCTGGATTTACGTTTCAAATACTCCAGATAATACAATGCGAAAGTTACGGAATTGGCAGTTGTCTTGATATAGACGCTGGATTTAGGTTCTAATAACTAATGCTAAAAGATTTGCGGAAGTGGCGGAATTGGTAGACGCGCTGGATTTAGGTTCCAGTATCTTCGGATGTGAGAGTTCAAGTCTCTCTTTCCGCACCATATTCTTTCAAGTAGAATTAAAAACACTTGAACTTACCTCTATTGCTGGAGTATCGCCAAGCGGTAAGGCAGCGGGTTTTGATCCCGCCATTCCCAGGTTCAAATCCTGGTACTCCAGCCATCTCTTTGAGATGCAGCTAAGAAAAATGTAATGTGCGGAAGTGGCGGAATTGGTAGACGCGCTGGATTTAGGTTCCAGTATCTTCGGATGTGAGAGTTCAAGTCTCTCTTTCCGCACCATTTATATCATCTTTTATACCCTTCATAATATATCCAATCAATACTGCATCGATAATGTCGAATATTCTGCTATTGCTAACCTAAGAACTATTGTTACTGCTGAGCAATATGAAACTATCATCGCGATAAACTCGTTTTAACCTGAGGTTTCGATAAGGGATGTTCCAACTCATTGTTACTAAAGCACAACTTAGTTGTTTCCTTGTCTAGCCAGAGGGTTTGACAAAGATGTAGAATTTAAAGGCAAAGCGAAAGATTGTGCGACCGCTCTTATCCCTGTTTGCCCTTTTCTTAGGATGTTTACAAACAAATTAAAAGCCCACGCCCCCCATGGCGTGCTTAAGTACTTCTTTTTTTAGCGGCCCTGCTTTATTCGCTACATTCAACGCGAGGTTTCGTAGATGCTTTAGTGGTGTGACTTGATTTGAAAATCCAAAATAACACGCATCCATCATACTCATCATCAAGAGATTGTCTTTTCTACGCTTAGATTCGTAATGATTAAGTGCACTGCTGTCACCTATATCTTCACTAGGATCCAACGCTTGGGCAAGCGCTACAACGTCTTTGAAGCCAAGGTTTACGCCCTGCCCCGCTAATGGGTTAATAGTGTGCGCCGCATCGCCAACTAACACTATTCGCTCGGCAACATAAGCATTGGCGTGCTGTCTGGCAAGTGGAAACACAGCGACATCTTCAATCTCAAAATCACCCGGTAATTCAAAAAATGCGGACTGTACTTCTTGTTTTAACGCTTGCTTGTCTAATTGCTTCAACATCTTGAGTTTATTGCCATTGTCATACCAAATTAAATTGGCATAGGGGTACTGCATGGGCAGAAATGCAATAGGCCCAGATGGCTTAAATTGCTGCCATGTTTTTTCTTGCTGTGGCGCATCTAATTTAATGAGCAACCCCATGCAATGTTGATCATATTGCCACCCAGTAACGCCAATGCCACTCAATTGACGTACGACCGAGCGACCACCATCTGCTGCGATCAATAAATCAGCAGTATAGTTTTGTTGTGAATAATGGATTGTAATTGAATCATTGTCTCGGGTTATGTGAGTAGGGAGTCCCTCTGGCGACACTACTTTAATATTAAATTCGTCAAACTGCTGCCAAAGTGCAGCCTGGATCAAGTTATTTTCAATTAAATGCCCTAAATGTGACGCATTTAATTCTTCACAATCAAAGAGTAATTGCCCAGGCTTATCCTCGTAGGCTTCTAACTGCTTGTAAACGGCTGCTCTGGTATTTCTTAGTAGCGGCATAGCGCCAAGTTCATCTAATAAATGCTCCGAAAAACGGTTGATTGCCGACACCCGAATATCGACCTTATCACTTGCCAACACTACGTCAGGTGATATCGGTGCATGTTCAATCAGGGTAACGTCAACACCTTGCTTAGCTAACTTCACCGCACAAGCAGCACCTACCATGCCGCCTCCCACTATCAGAGCCTTGTTTTTCATGCCATATTCCCGTTATTAGAGTCTTTGCGCATTGTAACGCATATAAAAACAGATGTTTGCTTAAAACGCACTGTATTGATCCACATTTTGAAAGTTAAAATCTATACTTGGCTTGACAAGATAGGTCATATAAAATACGCGTCCTTTAGGCATAATGATATCACTTTCAGTATCGTCTGCCCGAGAAAGCGTAGTGCTAAACACCGAGTTGTAAACGAGGCAATATTTAAATGAGTAAAAAACTGCATATTAAAACCTGGGGTTGTCAAATGAATGAGTACGACTCCCAGAAAATGGCGGATCTTTTGGATTCAACAAATGGCTATCAGCTCACAGAAGAAGCTGAACAAGCTGATGTGATCCTACTCAATACTTGTTCGATTCGTGAGAAGGCGCAGGAAAAAGTATTTCACCAACTTGGTCGTTGGAAACTATTAAAAGACACAAATCCAGATCTCGTTATCGGCGTAGGTGGCTGTGTCGCATCGCAAGAAGGTGACACAATTCGACAACGTGCTCCATTTGTTGATATCGTGTTTGGTCCTCAAACCTTACACCGCTTGCCGGAAATGATTAAGCAGGTGCAGAGTAAAGAAGGCTCTGTTGTCGACATTTCGTTCCCTGAAATTGAAAAGTTTGACCGTTTACCTGAGCCAAAAGCTGAAGGTCCATCGGCATTTGTGTCGATAATGGAAGGGTGTTCTAAGTACTGTACGTTCTGCGTTGTACCCTATACCCGCGGTGAAGAGGTTAGCCGTCCGTTAGACGATGTTATTTTAGAAGTTGCTCAGCTTGCAGAACAAGGCGTGCGAGAGGTAAACCTATTAGGCCAAAACGTAAATGCGTATCGTGGTGAAATGCACGATGGTGAAATCTGCTATTTCTCTGACTTGCTACGCTATGTTGCTGCAATTGACGGTATCGATCGTATTCGTTATACCACTTCTCACCCAGTAGAATTTACGCCGGATATTATTGAAGCGTACGCTGATGTGCCTGAACTTGTTGACCATTTACACTTGCCAGTACAAAGCGGCTCAGACCGTATTTTGAACCTGATGAAGCGTGGTCACACCGCACTTGAATACAAATCAACCATTCGTAAGCTACGTAAAATCCGTCCAAATTTAAGCATGTCCTCAGATTTCATTATTGGTTTCCCGGGTGAATCAAACGCAGACTTCGAAGCAACGATGAACCTTATCAATGATATTGGTTTTGATATGAGCTTTAGTTTCATCTACTCGGCACGCCCAGGTACACCTGCCGCGGATTTACCAGATGACGTTGCTGAGTCTGAAAAGAAAGAGCGCCTGTATATTCTACAAAATCGTATCAACCAAATGGCGCAAGATATTAGCCGCAAAATGCACGATACCGAGCAACGTATCTTGGTTGAAGGTCCATCGAAGAAGAACCCTATGGAGCTTCGTGGTAGAACCGAAAATAACCGCGTTGTAAACTTCGAAGGCCCGCATTCTGTGATCGGCCAATTCGTCGATGTACGTATTACTGAGGCGTTACCAAACTCGTTACGTGGTGAGCTTATCCGAACTGAAGCTGAAATGGATTTACGTCGTGACGTAAAACCTGCGGATATCTTAAACAAAGCGCCACAAGAGCCTGAAATTAATGAATTAGGTGTTGGTACTTTTACCCCCTAGCATTTTTAAATTGCGCGCTAGCTTCGGCTAGCGCCATTTTTATAGGAAGACATTTTGAGTAATCAGATTAAGAATATAGAAATTTACTTAGAACCCGCAGATAACCACCGCCTTTCCTCTCTTTGTGGTCCGTTCGACGAAAATTTAAAACAAATAGAGCGTCGCCTTGGAGTTGAAATCGCCCACCGTGACAATTGGTTTAAAGTGACCGGGCAAGCAGTAACAGCAAAAGCTGCTGTGGATATTCTAAAGTCTCTATATGTTGATACTCAGCCTGTGAAAGGAAAAATGACAGAAATCGAGCCAGATCAGGTTCATCTGGCAATCACAGAAGCGAATGTACTGGAACAAGACGCTCCAACCGTGTGGGATAAAGAAGTCTATATTAAGACTCGTCGCGGTGTAGTTAAGCCCCGTAATCCAAATCAAAGCCAGTACGTCGCTAATATCTTAACACACGATATAACCTTCGGTGTCGGCCCTGCCGGTACGGGTAAAACCTACCTTGCGGTTGCAGCAGCGGTTGATGCGTTAGAGCGACAAGAGATCCGTCGTATTCTACTTACTCGCCCTGCGGTTGAAGCAGGTGAAAAGTTAGGCTTCTTACCAGGTGATTTAACACAAAAAATCGACCCTTACCTTCGTCCACTCTATGACGCACTATTCGAGATGCTTGGCTTTGAAAAAGTGGAGCGTTTAATTGAAAAAAACGTCATCGAAGTTGCACCTTTGGCATATATGCGTGGTCGAACACTTAATGATGCTTTTATTATCTTAGATGAGAGTCAAAATACCACCTCAGAGCAAATGAAAATGTTTCTAACTCGGATTGGATTCAATTCAAAGGCGGTAATAACCGGCGATATCACGCAGATAGATTTACCTCGCGGCGCGCGCTCTGGTCTTCGTCATGCCATTGAAGTACTCAATGACGTAGAGGAGATTTCATTTAATTTCTTCAAATCTCACGATGTAGTTAGACACCCAGTGGTAGCTCGCATCGTAGAAGCATATGAGAAGAAAGAAGAGCAAGAACGTTTTGCTAAAGCTGAAAAGCAACAAGCAAAACAGCAATCTTCTGAGGAATAAACCATGGACTTAATGCTAGATTTGCAAGTGGCTTGTGAGTTTGACAACTTGCCATCCGAAGCACAATTCCAAGTATGGGCTGAACACGCATTAACGCAATTTCGCGAAGAAGCAGAATTAACGATTCGCATCGCTGACGAGCAGGAAAGCCAAGAACTAAATAGCCAGTACAGGGGCAAAGATAAGCCAACTAATGTATTATCTTTTCCATTTGATGCACCACCTGGGATCGAGTTACCACTTATTGGTGATTTAATTATCTGTCCCCAAGTGGTATACCAAGAATCCGTAGAGCAAGAAAAAACCTTTCATGACCATTTCGCCCATATGGTTATCCATGGTTGCTTGCATTTACTTGGATTTGACCATATAAATGAACAAGACGCGGTAGAAATGGAAACAATAGAGAAGCAGATTCTCGCTTCTTTGCATATCGCAGATCCATACAGAGACGATTGTTAAAATAACGGAGCAGACACAACTAATGAGCGACGATAACTCGCAAAGTAGTCAGGGTTCTTCTGGCAAGACCTGGCTGGGACGCATCACGCAGATGCTGCAAGGGGAACCCCAAAATAAAGAAGAACTGGCTGAGGTCATTGCTGATGCGCAAGAGCGCCAGCTGATTGATCCAGAAACCAAGGACATGATGGAAGGTGTACTCAGTGTATCAGAGCTGAAAGTGCGCGATATCATGATCCCGCGTTCACAAATGATTACACTAGATGTGGATGAGCCGCTCGGTGCTCAACTGCCTATGATGGTAGAATCTTCACATTCACGTTTCCCGGTGATCTGTGAGGATAAAGACCACGTGGAGGGCATCTTACTTGCCAAAGATCTCTTACCTTTGATTTTGCGTGAACAGAGCGATTTGCCAAGTCTCCGTGATTATCTGCGTCCAGCCGTAGTCGTGCCTGAAAGTAAACGTGTTGATACGTTACTCAACGAATTTCGTCAAAAGCGCTACCATATGGCTATCGTGATTGATGAATACGGCGGTGTATCTGGGCTGGTTACCATTGAAGATATTCTTGAGACCATTGTTGGTGAAATAGAAGATGAGCATGATGACGACGAAGAACAACAGGATATTCGTCAGCTATCCAAACATGTTTATACCGTACAAGCTCTTACACCTTTGGATGAATTTAACGAGTTCTTCAAAACCAGCTACGATACCCAAGAAGCAGATACCATTGGTGGTATCATTCTTCATGCGTTTGGCCACATGCCAAGCCGCGGTGAAACCATAGACATAGATCCCCTTCAGTTTAAGGTTACTAACTCCGACAACCGGAGGATCTTACAAATTCAAGTAAGTGTCCCTAAATCTGAACATGTTGAAGACTCTAGTATCTGACCTGAGTAACCTCGCAAAAGATAAGTTCGCATGGCTAGCACTCTTTTCTGGCTGTGCACTTACTTTTGCTTACTCCCCTTTTGGTGTTTGGCCCGTTGTCTTTGCGAGCTTGCTTATCGCTGTTTGGCTTACCGATAAGCCTGATCCAAAACTTGCGGCTAAATATGGCTTTCTATTTGGTTTTGGCTGGTTTGCCCTTGGTATCAGCTGGGTACATGTCTCTATTGCCGAATTTGGAGGTCTTCCTTTAGCGATCTCTGTACTGTTAATGGCGCTACTTTGTGCTTACTTGGCGCTCTACCCAACATTAGCATTTATTTTTGCCAGCTACTTTACTCACACACCATGGCAACGGGTGCTCGCCCTTATTGCTGGCTTTGCGATTACTGAATGGTTACGTGCTCACCTATTAACGGGCTTTCCGTGGCTTAGATTTGGCTACACCTTAACAGACTCACCACTGAATACTTTAGCTCCTTGGGTTGGTGAGTTTGGCCTGACATTATTAATTATTCTAGTGGTAACTAGCCTGTATTACTTACTTAAACAACGCGCTATATATCTAGCTATTGTAAGTTTTTTGGGTATTTCAGCGCTTTACAGTGTTCCTTTAATTCAGGGCACATTAAAATATTCAGGAGACGAGGTCACCACTTTGCTTGTGCAAGGTAATATCAAACAAAGCCTACGTTGGGAGCCTGAGCAGTTTTGGCCAACCATGTCTAAATACCGAGATATGACTAGGCCAAATTGGCAAGGCGTTGACCTAGTTGTGTGGCCGGAAGCTGCTATTCCTGAATTTGAAGATATAGCCTATCCATTTTTAGAAAATCTAGACAAAGCCGCAGCCTTCAACGGCACAGCCTTGATTACTGGTATTCCCGATTATCAATTTGATACTAGAACTGCGTACAATACGCTGATAACGCTTGGTAAAAAAGAAAAAGAAGATAGCGAAGGGCAATATCACTATCTGCACAAAAACCGCTATCAAAAGCATCAGCTGCTACCTATTGGTGAGTTTGTACCATTTGAAGACCTACTACGTCCTATCGCACCTCTGTTTAACTTAGCGATGTCGTCGTTTACTCGAGGTGAAGCGGTACAGCCTAATTTACTTGCAAATGGCTTACATGTACTACCCGCAATTTGCTACGAAATTGCGTTTAGCGAGTTGGTAAGGGGCAACTTTACAGCGGAGTCAGATATCCTTTTTACTGTGAGTAATGATGCTTGGTTTGGTGACTCCCATGGTCCACATCAGCATATGCAGATCGCTCGCATGCGTGCCTTAGAACTGCAGCGTCCATTAGTCCGGGTAACGAACAATGGTATAACTGGTGTGTACGATCCACTTAGTAAAGTTCAGCATGTCATTCCACAATTCGAAGCGAATACACTGAAAACTGATGTGAAGCTAATTAATGGAGTGAGCTGGTATGCAGAGCATGGTAATCGCCCTATCTGGTTTATCATCGCTTTTATTGTACTAATATTGACCACTGCAAAGGTCAAACCTATTGTGCTTAAACGGTTTGAACGCAACTTTTTATAGTTGCGGTGTTGCGCCTGTCGCGATGTAAAATCGCTCCTACATATTATGTATAACCTCTGGCGGGAAGCTGCTTTATGCGACGAGCTTTTGTGCTATATCGCGATGTAAAATCGCTCCCACATGCAGTGTATAAACTCAGGTCGGCGCCACTTTATGTGGTGAGATTTTGTGCTATATCGCGATATAAAATCGCTCCTACATGCAGTATGTAACTCAGGTCGGCGCCACTTTATGTGGTGAGATTTTATTAAATCGCGATATAAAACCGCTTACATGCAGTGTATAAACTCTGGTAGGAGCCACTTTATGTGGTGAGATTTTATTAAATCGCGGTATAAAACCGCTCCTACATATTATGTATAACCTCTAGCGGGAAGCTGCTTTATGTGGCAAGACTTTACTAAATATCGCGATGTAAAATCGCTCCCACATGCAGTGTATAAACTCAGGTTGGCGCCACTTTATGTGGTGAGATTTTATTAAATCGCGGTATAAAACCGCTCCTACATATTATGTATAACCTCTAGCGGGA
>NZ_JABWPQ010000039.1:0-43255 GCF_013366255.1 Pseudoalteromonas sp. McH1-7
TAAGAAATTTTTAACGCTGTTAGCGTCAGATTTACTCCTTCAAATTGAGCAAGTATTAAGTCAAATTGGTATTAAATAATGATTATTCAATTATTTTAGCTTGCCACAACACTGCTTATATTTCTTGCCAGACTGACAAGGACATGGCTCATTACGGCCCACTTTTGGTTCAGTGCGGTCGCTCACTACAGCGCCCTGTGGTGCTTCACCACCTACGCGCTCAACTTCTTCGTGTTGATATTCGCGTGGTGCTTGCTCACTCTTACGATGTTGCTCTTCAACTTTCTCAACATCTTCCTCTGCACGAACCTGTACTTTGCTCAGAACACCTACAACGTCAATCTTCAAATTCTCAAGCATTTGTGAGAACAGCTCAAACGATTCACGCTTATATTCCTGCTTTGGATTTTTCTGCGCGTAGCCACGTAAGTGGATACCTTGGCGCAGATGATCCATCGCCGCTAAGTGATCTTTCCAGTGCTGATCTAGACTCTGTAACATCACTGCTTTTTCAAAATGACGTAGTACATCCTCACCCACCATCTGCTCTTTTTGCTTGTAGGCGTTATCTACTTCTTCAATAATGCGCTCACGAAGTACTTCTTCGTAAAGCTTGGTATCCTCTTCAAGCCATTTCGCAATCGGAAGCTCAACATGGAAATCGTTTTTCAAACGCTCTTCCAACGCTGGAACATCCCACATTTCAGCTAGGCTCTGTGGTGGAATGTATTGATCGATAGTCGCATTCAATACGTCTTCACGAATAGCGGTGATAGTTTCAGAGATATTACCTTCTTCGAGTAGCTCATTACGCTGCTCATAAACTACTTTACGTTGGTCGTTTGCCACATCATCATATTCAAGTAGTTGTTTACGAATATCAAAGTTGCGTGCTTCAACTTTACGCTGTGCATTTTCAATAGCGCGGTTCACCCATGGATGCTCAATAGCCTCACCACGTTGCATGCCTAGTTTGCGCATCATGTTAGTCATGCGTTCACCAGCAAAAATACGCATTAACGCATCATCCATTGATAAGTAGAAGCGGCTTGAACCAGCATCACCTTGACGACCAGCACGACCACGTAACTGGTTATCAATACGACGAGATTCATGGCGTTCTGTACCAATGATGTGCAAACCACCTGACGCGAGTACAGCATCATGGCGAGTTTTCCATTCCTGTTTAATTTGAGCAATTTGCTCTTCAGACGGATTTTCAAGTTTTTCAACATCCGACTGCCAGCTACCACCAAGCACAATGTCAGTACCACGACCCGCCATATTTGTTGCGATAGTCACTTTTCCTGGCAAACCTGCATCTGCAATGATATCAGCTTCTTGCGCATGGAATTTAGCATTCAGTACGTTGTGTTCGATTTTTTCTTTACGTAAGAAGTGAGAAAGGTATTCAGAACTTTCGATTGATACTGTACCAACGAGTACAGGTTGGCCACGTTCTTGGCAGCCTCGAATATCTTCAAGAATAGCTTCAAACTTCTCTTCTTGAGTTAAGTAGACTAAATCTGCACGGTCATCTCGCACCATAGGTTTATTGGTTGGGATAACAACAGTATCTAGACCATAAATTGATTGGAACTCAAATGCTTCCGTATCCGCCGTACCTGTCATACCTGCAAGCTTGTTGTAAAGGCGGAAATAGTTCTGGAAAGTGATTGAAGCCAACGTTTGGTTTTCATTTTGAATTCGAACGCCTTCTTTTGCTTCAACAGCCTGATGTAAACCTTCAGACCAACGACGCCCTTCCATCGTACGACCTGTATGTTCATCAACGATGATAACTTCGTTGTCTTTAACAACGTAATCAACATCTTTTTGGTACAGTTTGTGAGCGCGAAGCGCAGCATAAACATGACTTAACAATGAAATGTTGCCAGCAGAATAGAGCGAATCACCTTCTTCAATTAGATTACGCTCAGTAAGTAGCTCTTCGACCTTAACTTGACCACGTTCAGTTAAATGAACTTGTTTGCCTTTCTCATCAATAGTGAAGTCGCCATCACCTTCAACGCCTTCTTCATCTTCTTTTTCTTGCTGCACAAGTTCAGGAACGATCTTATTGATTTCAGCATATAATTCTGAGCTATCTTCGGCTGGGCCTGAAATAATAAGAGGTGTACGCGCTTCATCGATAAGGATTGAATCCACCTCATCCACAACAGCATAGTTCAGAGGACGTTGAACACGCTCTTCAACGCTAAATGCCATGTTATCGCGCAGGTAGTCAAAGCCAAACTCGTTGTTTGTCCCATAAGTAATATCGGCGCCGTAAGCCTGCTTTTTCTGTTGCGGCATCATACCTGGTACGTTACAGCCAACAGTCAACCCTAAAAATTCAAATAGTGGGCGGTTGGTTTCAGCATCACGTTTCGCTAGATAATCATTCACCGTGATCACGTGCACGCCTTTACCAGAGAGTGCATTCAAATATGCAGGTAGCGTCGCAGTTAATGTTTTACCTTCACCCGTTCTCATTTCTGAAATGCGACCTTGGTGCAACACCATACCACCTATCATTTGCACATCGAAATGACGCATTCCAAATACGCGCTTAGATGCTTCTCGCACCGTAGCGAACGCCTCTGGTAATAAGTCATCTAAACTTAATCCCTGCTCAACACGCTGTTTGAATTCAGCGGTTTTGGCTTTTAATTCGTCATCGCTTAATTTGGTATACTGCTCTTCTAAGGCATTGATTAAGGCGACTGTTTTTCTTAAGTTTTTGATGGTGCGATCATTACGACTACCAAAAATTTTGGTAAAAATATTAGCTAACATGTTTGAACCGATTCACTCTGTGTATTGGCTGACCCATACTTCTAAGCCAGTGTTATTAAGACTGGGTCGCGCTTGTCCTGCTGGCGACAAAAGCGTTCCTAAATTCAAGTTGCTAGATTGCCAATTTAGGAGTGAGCATTTGTGCATTGCCGAATTAAAATTATGCCCTATCATACCAGACTCTTTGCTTCTGCAAACCTTATTGAGCAAATAATACCGGCCTTAATTGCAAGAAATCTTTACTGTTAGGCGTAAGGTTACTATTGCACGTTATCAAGTTTTATTGACACATCACTCTAAAGCGCCTCCTCGATTTGGTTTGACTGGTCATATAACCTGAGCAACGGATAATAAGTACCTTTCGCACAGCCAGTTTTTCACACAAATTGACCAAGCACACGGCTGATGATAGCTAACACTATCTTGCTCAATACTTGTTCAATTTAGGGTGTAAACTGACAGAAGCTCACTTTATCCATACAGATAACATGACGAAAGAAGGTAAATAGCCTGGGCTTCAGATAATTAATACCTTTCTAGCAGCCATTTTCGACGCTAGACAATGAGATAAATTAAGCTTTGCCTTAACAGCAAGTTAGGGCACGCCTTATCAAACCCTCAGGGTAAATACGCTAGATGAGTTTTTTTAAGAAATAAGTTATACCAATTTGACTTAATACTTGCTCAATTTGAAGGAGCAAACCTGACGCTAACAGCGTTAAAAATTTCTTATTTAGAACAACTAAATAGCAAGTTTTTTGCCTAGTTATCGACAAGATTTTATTGCCTCAAAATAGACCTCTTAATTAAGAAAATTGGTATTAACTCGCTTATTTCTCAAACCCCAGATTTGTATTCACACAAATATTAGTACTTATGGATTTCTCAATATCGAGTCTCTGTTATAATTCAAAGAGACTGAGAAACGACAAATACGATACGTCATGTACCTGTGCTTGTTGATATGGCGGTTATTTTTTATTTTTCAACCTACGGGAAGTAAGTCATTGGCTAAAAATCGCTACAATCCAAAGCCATTGGATGAAGTTATGGGTGGGTGGTCTGATAAACTCAATCAGTATGGCCAAAAAAGTGCGCAGGCCGCACAATTACAAACTTGCTTAGTCGAGACGCTCGGACCTATTTTGAGTAAGAAGTGTCGAGTCGCGCATTATCGAGAAGGCACACTCACAATAGAGGCCGCTTCAGCGACCCTAGCCACACGCCTCAACTTTTTAAAAATGGATATACTTAGCGCTTTTCGAAAGGCGGGTGTTCATGACTGCGCTTTAGTGAAAATCACAACAAACCCTGAGGCACAACAGCGGCTAAACAATACTGTTGAGTCACCATCCACAGCTTACAAAGCTAACCGTAACATGAGCCAAGCAACTGGCGAGCAACTGCTGGCATTAGCAGAGTCGGCACCACCTTCATTGAAGGCCAAGCTAGAAAAATTAGCCAAACACGCAACCGCAGCGCAAAAAAAATGACGCCTCAGCGTCATTTTTTTATTAATACCAATTAAGATTTTTAAGCAGTTGCAGTATTGATACCAGCTTCCATACCTGGTGCAGGCATGCTGACCGGCTCTTCAAAGGTTGCCCACTCCCATGCTGATTCTGTCGCCATAATCTCGCGCAGTAACATGTTGTTAAGGCCGTGACCTGATTTGTAGCATGAAATTTTTCCTAGAATGTTGTGGCCCGCCATAAACATGTCGCCAACACAGTCTAAAATTTTGTGCTTTACAAATTCGTCCGCATAACGAAGCCCATCAGGATTCAATACTTTAAACTGATCCAGCACCACTGCGTTATCCATGCTGCCACCTAATGCAAGATTATTAGCGTGCATGTACTCAATGTCTCGCATGAAACCAAAAGTACGCGCTCGGCTGATCTCTTCAGTGAAGCTTTGTGCAGTGATGTCTAAACCAATACGTTGGCGGCTCGCATTTATTGCAGGATGGTTGAAGTCAATTTCAAAGTCGATATGAAAGCCGTCGTAAGGCTCTATTTCAGCCCATTTGTCGCCGTCTTCAACACGCACCTTCTCTTTAATGCGAATAAAACGCTTAGCAGCATTTTGTTCTTCAATACCGCCTTTCTGAATTAAGTAGATAAATGGCAATGCACTGCCATCCATAATCGGCACTTCAGCGCTATCTAATTCAACAATTAGATTATCAATCCCAAGTGCAGCTACCGCAGCAATTAAATGCTCAGTAGTAGACAAGCGAACACCGTCTTTATTCGTTAAACACGTACACAGTTGCGTGTCGCCCACAGCTTCTGGCGTTGTTTCAAAGTCAACAACTGGGTCTAGATCAACGCGGCGAAATACAACACCTGTATTCACACCAGCTGGTCGGAGAGTGATCGTGACCTTTTCACCTTTGTGTAAACCTACACCTGTGGCTTTTACGACTTGTGCAATCGTACGTTGTTTAATCATATATTCGCCCACTTAAATTTCAGATAGGCGGCGGAGTATAACATAGTTCCGCCAAACTGCCAATCTCTGTTTAATTTTTATACCAACTTTAGTCTGACTGCTTACGCAAGAAAGCAGGAATATCGAAGTAGTCGCCTTTTTCCTTACTATCATTGCTCGCATTTGTGGCCGGCTTCGGTGCTGCTTTTTGCTCTTGCACTTGAGGAGCTGGCGCTTCAGCTGGCTGTTCAGGCTCAGCTGATGACGTTTGTGGCTGTGTAAAACTTGGTACATACATGCTAGTTTGTGAGCTTGATTGTGCTCCACCTACCGCATCCGAACCTGACGCTTGCTTGAAACCATTGTCTACAATACCAAACTGAGGACGACGATCTCCACCAAGACCAGTAGCAACGACGGTAACTCTTAGCTCTTCGCTCATTTCAGGGTCAATTACCGCACCAACCACAACTGTCGCATTTTCTGACGCCAGTGCTTTGACATGATTACCGACGACCTCAAACTCCTCGATAGTGATATCCATACCCGCAGTAATATTTACCAAGATACCTTTTGCGCCAGTTAAATCAACATCTTCGAGTAAAGGGCTAGAAATTGCAGCTTCAGCAGCTTCTTGCGCTCTGTCTGGGCCTGTTGCTGATGCAGTTCCCATCATAGCTGTCCCCATTGCTGACATCACCGTTCTTACATCTGCAAAGTCAACGTTGATTAGACCTGAACGGGTGATCAGCTCTGCGATCCCCTGAACTGCGCCATAGAGTACATCATTCGCTTTAGCAAACGCATCTAGCAGTGTAGTCCCTTTACCAAGAACTTTAAGCAGTTTGTTGTTCGGAATTGTAATAAGTGAATCTACAATTTCTGACAACTCGGCAATCCCCTGCTCTGCTGCCGCCATACGCTTTTTGCCCTCTAGGTCAAATGGGCGCGTAACTACAGCGACAGTCAAAATACCTAATTCTTTTGCCGCGCGAGCAACCACAGGTGCAGCACCTGTACCTGTACCACCACCCATACCTGCGGCAATAAAGACCATATCGGCGCCTTCTAGACTACTTTTTATAGTCTCAAGGTCTTCTTCCGCTGCGCTTTTACCCACTTCAGGGTTTGCGCCAGCACCTAAGCCCGAAGTAATTTGTGTACCAAGCTGTACCGTAACATCCGCAGATGAACGGCGTAGCGCTTGTGCATCAGTATTCGCAACAATAAAACGAACACCTTCAATTTCTTGATTCACCATGTGTTCTACGGCGTTACCACCACCGCCACCAACACCGATGACTTTAATGACAGCTTCTTCGCTGTGCTGTTCCATAATATCAAACATCTTCACTCTCCGACTTGAGTATTAAAACTCGCCTTGGAACCATTTTGTAACACGGTTCCACCAACTCCCCTCTACATCTGCTTTCGACTTCTGTGCATTCATCGATTGTAGCGATCGACCATATTGTAATAGGCCAACGGCTGTTGCATATGCAGGGTCATCCACATAATCAGTTAATCCTTTAATACCAATCGGTTTACCTATTCTGACTGGCATTTGGAATATATCTTCAGCTACTTCTTGTGCTCCTTGCATCTTGGCGCTACCGCCGGTGAGCACAAGGCCAGCCGCAATTTGGTCTTCAAACCCAGAACGACGAATTTCGTCTTGCGCTAATTCAAATAGCTCTCTGAATCTAGGCTCTACTACTTCAGATAATGTATGACGCGACATTATCCGTGCAGGTCGCCCACCCACACTTGGTACTTCTATGGTTTCTTCACTTGAGGCCATTTGGCTTGCGGCATACGCATATTGTACTTTCAGAGACTCGGCATGCGAAATAGGTGTTCTAAATATTTTTGCAATATCTCCCGTCACTTGATTTCCAGCAACAGGAATAACCGCGGTATGACGCAATGCACCATTAACATAAATTGCAATATCCATGGTGCCACCACCGATATCTAATACTGCAACACCCAGTTCTTTTTCATCTTCCGTCAGTACCGAGTAGCACGACGCCAGTGCATTAAACGTCAACTGATCAACTTGTAGACCGCAGCGTTCAACACACTTTTCGATGTTTTTAGCCATATCATTCGAGCATGTAATAATATGAGCTTTTGCCTCCATTCGAACACCGCTCATGCCTAGTGGGTTTTTAATTCCCTCTTGCATATCGATGCTATATTCCTGAGGCAATGAATGCAGCATTTTGCGCTCAGCAGACATAGGCACAGAGCGTGCAATATGGATAACATTGGCAATATCATCATCCGTCACTTCCGCGTTGTTAATTGCGACCACACCGCTTTCATTTTGACATTGAATGTGTTTGCCAGAAATCCCCAAATATACCGAGCTAATTCGACAATCTGCCATTAGCTCAGCTTCATCTACGGCACGTTTGATGGATTCAGAAACAAGGTCTAAGTCATTCACTCCGCCTTTGTCCATTCCGTGAGAATCTTGGCGCCCAACACCGACAATACTAAGTTGATTGTCCACAGTGATTTCCCCAACCGTGGCGACGACCTTTGATGTGCCCACATCCAATCCAATCACTAAGTTTCTTTCTGCCGACTTCGTCATGCTTCACTCTTGTTATTTTGTTGTTCTTTCTGCTCAATGGGTTCTTTCCAACTCACTGCCAGTCCCGTGTCGTATCTTAAATCAATCACGTCTATCACTTTGCCTTCAGGGCGCTCCATGCGAGGATATACATCTATAAAACGTTGTACTCGTTTGGCTTTATCTTCTCGTCCCAAATTCAAGCGGATGCCGTTATCTAGCCATAATTGCCAAGCAAAACGTTCAGAAAGCGCGAGGCTCTCCAACCTAAACTGGTTCACGGCCAATAAAGCTTTAAACTGCTTAAATGTGTGCCAAGCTTCCTCAGCACTGCCTTCAGGGCCATATAACTCCGGTAGCCCTTCTGGTAATTTGTTGCTTATCGCTTGAAATACTTCACCATCACTATTGAGTAATAAGTCGCTATTCCAATGTGCAACGGGTTTATGCTCCACCACATATACTTGCAGTGTATCCGGCCATTGTTTTCTAACCGATACCGTGGCAATCCATGGAAGCGACTTTACGGCCTCATGCACCGCTTTTACATCCAATTTAAAGAAACTCGTTAAGTCGGTCGTTTTTATCGCCGTTACAATGTCATCTTCATTGGTAAAATAAGGCTTACCAAGTACTTTTAGCGTTTTTATCTGTGCATCATGATGCACGACTAACCAATCGCTTACCCAGTATGTACCTCGTATCAATGTAAAAATAACAGCAAAGAAAAAGCCCAGTCCCCAGAACAGGGGCCAGTTCACTTTGGAACTGATAAGCTTTGCCTTCACCAAAAATGCTCGCATCTTAAAGGGTTTGCTCCAAAATGCGAACAACTAATTGCTCAAAACTTACACCCGTTGCTTTTGCAGCCATAGGCACGAGAGACTTTTCTGTCATGCCGGGAACGGTATTGACTTCCAATAAATAGAAATGCCCCTGCTCATCTTGCATTGCGTCAACTCGCCCCCACCCCGTCGCGCCAACCAATTCAAACGCGTGTTTTGCCATCACCTGTAATTGTTCAGTATGCGCTGCGCTAATCTCTGCAGGGCAATAGTATTGAGTGCTATTAACTTGGTACTTAGCTTCGTAATCGTAAAACCCACGTGGGGTACGCATTTCAATAACAGGGAGCGCATCTTTACCTAGCATGGACACCGTAAATTCGCGACCTGTGATCCATTGCTCTACTAAAACTTGGTCGTCAAATTTGAAGGCGTTATTTAGTGCTCCAGTGAGGCTTTCTTCACTATCGGCTTGTGCCATACCAATACTAGAGCCTTCGTGGCTCGGCTTGACCATGACTTTACCAAATTGTGCTATGAGTGCCTTAGCATCAAATCCCGTTTCTTTGCTCACGACAGCGTAAGGTGCAGTGCTGAGCTTTGCCGACTGAAATAAGTGCTTACAGCGAACTTTATCCATCGCAAGCGCGCTGCCTAATACACCGCTACCTGTATATGGGATCCCCATAAACTCAAGAGCGCCCTGAATCGTGCCATCTTCGCCACCACGACCGTGTAGCGCAATGAATACGCGTTCCACACCGAGTTCTTTCAGTTCCCATAAATTACGCTCTGCTGGGTCAAAAGCAATTGCGTCAACACCTTGGCTAACAAAAGCATTTAATACCGCATTACCAGACTTAAGCGAAACTTCTCGCTCAGCCGAACTGCCACCAAGTAATACTGCTACTTTACCAAACTGACTACTCATAACTTACTCTGTTTTAATTGCTCTATTGATAGCCCTGTTGCGGCTAGCTGTTTTACGATTTGGCCAATATTACCAGCTCCTTGCGTTAACACTAAATCTCCATCTTGTAGCGTGGTTGCTAATACTTGCGCAAGTTCAGCATGATCGCTGATATGGATAGGCTCTACGCCACGTTGACGTAAGCTACGGCACAAACTTTTACTATCTGCACCAACAATTGGTGTTTCACCAGCACTGTAAACATCCAACAGCAGTAACTTATCAGCATCACATAGTACTTTTACGAAATCTTCATATAGGTCTCTTGTGCGGCTATAGCGATGAGGCTGATAGATCATCACAAGGCGCTTATCTGGCCAGCCAGCTTTTGCAGCTTGGATGGTCATAGCGACTTCAGAGGGATGATGTCCGTAGTCATCAACTAACATCACTTCTCCAACTTCGTTTTTAAATGCACCATAATGTTGGAAGCGACGGCCAACGCCTTCAAAGCTCGCTAATGCTTGATAAATCGCATCATTTTCAATGTTGTGATCTTTAGCAACAGCTATCGATGCCACAGCATTGAGAGCATTGTGCTTACCTGGCATATTGAGTGTAACCTCAAGCACCTCACCTTCTTTTGTTTTTACTTTAAAGTGTGATTCACTCTGTGTTTGTGTGAAATCAAATAACTGATAGTCAGCGTCCGCCGCTTCGCCATAAGTAATAGTGGGTCTTGCAAAGCGAGGTAGTAGCTCTTTTGCTACAGGGGAGTCAATACAAACAACCGCTAAACCGTAAAACGGTAAATTATGGATAAACTCTATGTAGGTGTCTTTCATTTTTTCAAAGTCACCGTCATAAGTATCCATATGATCTGCTTCGATATTTGTAACTACAGATACCATTGGCTGCAAGTGTAAAAACGACGCATCGCTTTCATCTGCTTCCGCAATAAGGTACTCACTGCTACCTACTTTGGCGTTGCTACCAGCACTATTTAATAGACCGCCAATGATAAAAGTAGGATCTAACTGTGCCTTGGCAAAAATACTCGCAATCAAGCTTGTTGTTGTCGTTTTGCCATGCGTTCCAGCGACTGCTATACCGTGGCGAAAGCGCATCAGTTCGGCAAGCATTTCTGCACGTCGAACAATCGGTGTTCGATTGGCAAGCGCAGCTTGGATCTCTGGGTTTTGCTCATTAATTGCGCTAGACACTACAACCACATCTGCGGTTTTTACATTATCGGCATGGTGGCCTATGAAAACCTCAGCGCCCATTTTGCTTAAACGCTCAGTCATTGCACTGTTAGCAATATCTGAACCTGTGATACGGTAACCTTCAAAGGCCAGCACTTCGGCAATACCACCCATACCAGCACCACCAATTCCAATAAAGTGGATGGTGTTGATACGTCGCATTGCTCTTCTGCTTGAAGCTTCCATTTACATTCCTAATTCGATAATTCTGTACAAATATGGGCAACTTTAGCCGTTGCCTCCGACTTACCGCATTGTCTCGCTTTAGCTGCCATCAGTGCAATTTTTTTCGGCTCAGTGACTAAGGGCAATAATATCTGCGTGAGTGTTTCAGCGCTCAACTGTGATTGCTGTACTAGCTGTGCAGCCCCCGCTGAGACTAAAAACTGAGCATTCGCTGTTTGGTGATCATCAACAGCGTGTGGAAAAGGCACAAATACTGCCATTTTTCCAGCAGCCGCGATTTCACTTACAGTCAAGGCGCCTGCCCGGCAAATTACAATATCTGACCAAGCGTATGCAGTGTCCATATCATGAATGAACTCGCTGACCTCAGCATTAACACCCACATTTTCATAATGTTTTTGCACGTCATTTTGATTGTTTTTGCCGCTTTGATGGCGAACTGCCAGTGATACATCAGGTGCTTGTTGTTGTAACTGAGCCAGCCCTTCAGGTACCACTTCATTGAGTGCTCGTGCGCCAAGCGAGCCTCCCACTATCAATATGTTTAGCGGTACCGAAGGCGATTTTTCTGTTATCTCGGCCACACTCGCTCTCACAGGGTTGCCTACGACATCAGCGAGCTTTTCACTAAATGCGCCTGGAAACCCTGCCAATACTTTGGTGGCAATTTTAGCCAACAGTTTGTTACTCATTCCCGCAACTGCATTTTGCTCGTGGATCACCAAAGGGATCCCAAGCAGTTTTGCAGCCACACCAACAGGCCCCGTCACATAGCCTCCCATAGCCAAAACCACATCGGGCTTACGTTGTCGCAATATCTTTTTGGCTGCAAGTATGGCCTTCAGCACCATAAATGGCGCGGTAATTAAGCGTTTTATACCATTACCACGAACCCCTTTCATGGCAATAAAATCTATCTCAAAGCCGTAACGTGGAACCACGTCGGCTTCCATTCTATCGGCAGTCCCAACCCAGCTCACTAGCCAGGCTTGGCTTTGTAGAAACTGCGCTACAGCAATACCAGGAAAAATGTGCCCTCCTGTACCGCCCGCAACCACAAGAAGACGCTTTGTCATCGCCTACCTCCACGGGATGTTGCTTGCCTTGTCGACATTTTAGTTTCAAAATCAATACGCTGTAGAATAGCAGCCGCAATTGTCATCACCCAAAGACTCGAACCACCATAAGAGATAAATGGCAGAGTGAGGCCTTTGGTGGGCAAGATCCCTGCACTTGCGCCAATATTTACAACGGCTTGAAAAGCAAACCAAATACCAATCCCCAGCGCAAAGTACCCCTCATACTCCTTATTGGCCTTCAGTGCTTTTTGACCAATAAAAAGCGCTCGAGTCACTAACACACCCAGTAAAATGATAATGCTGAATACACCAACAAAGCCGAGCTCTTCAGCGATGACAGCAAAAATAAAGTCGTTATGCGCCTCTGGCAGGTATTGTAGTTTTTGGATGCTATTGCCCAAACCTTGACCAAACCAGCCTCCCTGTCCATAAGCCATCAACGACTGTACTAATTGATAACCGGCACCAAATGGGTCTTCCCAAGGATTTAAAAAACCGACTACTCGCTTCATTCGATAAGGCTCAATGATGATGAGTAACACCACCAAAGAAACCCCTGTTAACATCAAAGTGAAAAACTGCCATAACTTTGCGCCTGCTAAAAATAACAAACCAACCGTTGTGACAAACATGACCACTACAGTTCCTAAGTCAGGCTGCATTAAAATTAAAAATGCGTAAGCCGCAAATACTATCATGGGCTTGGCGAAGCCTTTGATATTCTCTTGTACTTCATCGCGTTTGCGTACCAAATAACCCGCAATATAACTAAAGAAAAATAGCTTTGACGCTTCAGCAACTTGCAGACCAAACGGCCCCAACGGGATCCATCGTCTCGCGCCATTCACTTCTCTGCCGATAATCAGTACTGCAACCAATAATATCAGTCCAAAAAGTAACAAATATGGATTGCTCCGTTTCCACCAAGTCATCGGAATATTTGAGGTAAACCAAAACAGTAAAAAAGAGCCGACTAAAAAAATGACATGCCGAATAGTAAAGTGCAGCGGATTATCAAACAGGCGCTCGGCAACCGGCATTGATGCACTCGTGACCATCACAAACCCCACTCCAATAAGCATCAGCATGCAGTACATCAATGGCACGTCAAACAAGCTTTCGGACTGGCGAGGCGTTAAAGCCTCTCTTAGGTTTGTGATACTAAACAAGCGTGTGTTCCTCCACTAACTGAACGAACTCATCACCGCGAGCCATATAATTTGGATACATATCTATGCTGGCACACGCAGGCGCAAGCAAGACAATATCCCCAATGGTAGCAATACTCTTTGCCGCAATAACCGCTTCTTTAAGATTATTGACTCTATGGCTGTTGCGCAGCAGCGGCATAAACTGCTCACCGTCCTGACCAAAACAAAATAGAGCTTTACAGTGTGCGTTTAGCGGTGCTTTCAACGGTGTTAAATCGGCACCTTTGGCATCACCGCCGGCTATCAAGATAATATTTCGCTTAGTGCTTGCTAATGATTCAATCGCAGCCACCGTTGACCCTACATTGGTGGCTTTCGAATCGTTGAAATAGCGCACGCCAGCAACATCCGCGACCAATTGACAGCGATGAGGTAAGCCACGAAACGCTCCAAATGCAGTGACAAATGCGCTAGTTGGCAGCTGCATCGGCGCCAATAATGCCAACACGGCCAAAGCATTAAACTGATTGTGTTTACCCACCATCGCAAGCGAGCTTACAGGCAATAATGGCGTTTGCTTGTAGGCAAAATAAGGTTCGTGTGCCACCTTCATCAAATGATAATCCCCTTCAGTGAGGGATACACTGCTGCCTTGACCATGTTCTGCAAAGGTATGTTGATCTTCAGCATTAAAAACAATATGTTCAACATGCTGATAAATACGCTGCTTGGCTTTAATATAGGCCTGAAAATCTGGATACCTGTCCATATGATCTTCTGTAATATTCAAGATCATCGCAGACAAACAAGCTAAGCTGTGGGTTGTTTCTAGCTGAAAACTAGATAGCTCCAACACATACACATCGCGTTCATCATCAAGTATTGACAGTACTGACGTGCCAATATTTCCGCCAAGTCCAACTTTTAACCCTGCGGCTTTGAGTACTTCTGTTGCTAAACTCACCACTGTCGACTTGCCATTTGACCCAGTTACAGCAATAACAGGGCGAGTGTTCAGTCGAGCAAATAGTTCAATATCACCAATTACCTCCACTCCCTTAGCAATAGCCTGTGCCACGCTCTGTTCAAAAAGCGGGATCCCTGGGCTGATAATGATAAGGTCGGTCTGTGCCAAAGCGGCATCTGCAAGGTTGCCAAATACCGCCTCACAATCCGGTGCATTATGATTCAGCCAATCTGCACAGGGAGGAACCGGACGGCTATCTACCACCTTTGGATTGATACCGTGCGACAACAAAAAACGCACAATCCCTTGTCCTGTGACGCCAAGCCCCAGTACGGTGATATGTTTTTTTTGTAATTGTTCAATATACGTCATTATCTAATCTTCAACGTGGCAAGACCTGCTAGCACCAAAATGATTGAAATGATCCAAAAGCGCACGATCACGCGAGGTTCAGGCCAGCCTTTTAGTTCATAGTGATGATGAATAGGTGCCATTCTAAAAATTCTCTGTCCTCGGAGCTTGTAAGAGCCAACTTGTAAAATAACGGACAGTGCCTCCATAACAAATACGCCACCCATAATGATCAACACCAATTCTTGGCGCACCAGAATTGCAATAATGCCAAGTGCACCACCAAGGGCTAACGAGCCAACATCCCCCATAAACACTTGTGCGGGATAAGTGTTAAACCATAAAAAGCCAAGTCCAGCACCAACAATTGCAGTACAGACCACCACCAACTCACTTGTTAGTGGTAAATGAGGAATATGAAGGTAGCTTGAGAAATTCGCGTTACCAGTCACATAAGCGATAATGGCAAGAGCCGAAGCAACCAAGATAGTTGGTACTATCGCCAACCCATCAAGACCGTCTGTAAGGTTAACGGCATTTGAAGTGCCCACAATCACAAAATAGCTCATCACCAAGTAGAACAAACCAAGTTGCGGCAGGACATCTTTCAAAAATGGTACAACTAGGGTTGTTTCAGCCGCATTGGTTGAGGTGAAGTATAAAAATGCAGCGGTAGAGATTGCGATCACTGACTGCCAAAAGTATTTCCAACGGGCGATAAGGCCTTTACTGTCTTTTCGGATCACTTTGCGATAATCATCAACAAAACCCACAATACCCAAACTGCCGATCACAAACAGCGTTACCCATACATATTTGTTACTCAAATCTCCCCAAAGTAACGTGCTGGTAAAAATAGCTGCAAGGATCAAAATCCCGCCCATGGTTGGTGTACCAGATTTAGAAAGATGAGATTCAGGACCATCATCGCGTACTGTTTGTCCAATCTGCATGCGCTGTAGTGCCGCAATAAGTTTTGGACCGAAATATAAAGAGATCATCAAGGCTGTTAAAATACCTAAAATCGCTCTTAAAGTGAGGTAAGAAAAAACGTTAAACCCCGAATAGTATTGGGTAAGATACTCGGCTAGCCAAACTAACATGTTACTTCTCCTGTCTCGCTATCCGACTGGCCAGCGTTTACTAATTCTTCAACCAGCAATTCCATCCGCGCGCTACGTGATCCTTTTACAATGACCGTGCATCGGCCTGATTGCTCAGCCAACACTACTTTTAACGCCTTCATCAAACTTTCTCTTGTGGAGAAATGACGATTTGGTTTTTCAAATACATTACTGGCGCTACTACTTAGCACCCCCAAAGAAAACAACTCATCAATGCCTTGCTGTTTCGCGTACTCGCCTACTTCTTTGTGATACTCACGAGCCCCTTCACCAAGCTCAGCCATATCACCTAGCGCTAATACTTTATATCCTGACATCGAAGCCAGTAAATCAATGGCGGCATTGACCGACTTGACATTGGCATTGTAAGTATCATCAACAACTCGTAGCGTATCTGACACTTGGATCATGTTGACTCGGCCTTTCACTTCAGCCATCTGTGCAAGACCCGTAGCCACTTCTTCAAGGCTGGCACCTAACTCAGTTGTTAACGCCGCAGCAATGAGCGCATTACTGACATTGTGTTGTCCTGAAAGTGGTAAGCTAACCCTGACACTCTGGTTGTCTCGGCATAACTTAAAGGTAGGTCTAGCCAACTCGTCTAGCGCCACCTCGTCCATCCATATGTCGAGCTGTTCATGCAAGCTATAACGTTTAACATTCGTGACAGTTAGGTTTTCTTGCCACATCGCAGCGTAATCGCTATCAGCGTTAATCACAGCGACACCATTTACTTTTAGGCCTGAAAAGATTTCCCCTTTGGCTTTACCTACACCATCTATTGAGCCAAACCCTTCAATGTGTGCAGGTGCAACGTTGCATACAGTGGCAACATCAGGACTCACGAGCGCGGTGGTATAGGCTATTTCCCCTAAATGATTAGCACCTAATTCAACCACTGCATATTGATCTTCTTCAGTCAACCGCAGCAAGGTTAAAGGAACACCTATATCATTGTTAAAATTACCTTTTGTTGCTAACACTTTGCCTTTTTGCGCTAAAATAGCAGCGCACATTTCCTTTACCGTGGTTTTTCCAACACTGCCGGTGATCGCAATGGTTTTAGGCGCCACAGTGTCAATCACAGCTTTACCAATTTGACCTAAAGCAATACGGGTGTCATCAACGACAAACTGCACTAAATCAATATCTTCATCAGGGCAAGATACAATAGCCGCTATCGCGCCCCGCGCCTTAGCCACTTCCAAAAAGCGATGGCCATCAAAGTTAGGCCCTTTAAGCGCTAAAAATACTTCTCCAGACTCAATGGTTCTGGTGTCCGTATTGATGTTGGCGACTGCCAAATTCTCCCCGTTGTAAGAGGTTTTTAAGACTGCTGCAAGCCAAGAGAAATCCATCTTGATCATGCCTTTTCCCCTTTTAAAATCGCTGTAACACATTGCCTATCGCAAAAATCAATGCGCTCAGTACCTATAATCTGATAATCTTCATGACCTTTACCCGCGATCAACACCACACTATTTTTATCAGCCAGCGCTATCGCGTGTTGAATGGCCAGCCCTCTATCTGGCTGGCAGACAGCATACTCAGGGTTGATGAGTCCTGCCTTAATATCTGCAATGATTACATTAGGATCTTCACTGCGAGGATTGTCACTGGTGATCACCAATTTATCCGCAAACTTTTCCGCCGCTCGGGCCATCTCAGGACGTTTGCCTTTGTCTCTATCACCACCACACCCAAACACACAGATAAGTTCGCCTGGGACATGTGCACGTAATGCTTGTAACGCTAGCGCTAAAGCGTCGGGGGTATGGGCATAATCGACAATACAAGTTGGCTTTTCTGGTGCACTATAAGGCTCCATACGCCCAGCTACCGGCGATAATTTAACGCAGGCACAGGCTAGTGTTTCGAGACTTTCTCCTTGAAGGAGTAAGCTGGCAAACGCAGCAGTTAAGTTATACAGGTTAAACTCACCATAGAGTGGCACGTTAATTTGACACTCACCCCAGCTGGTTTTTAATGTCGCGCTCAAACCATGCGGATGTGTTGATACTGCATCAAAAAATACGTATTGCTTGAACGCATGTTTTGCATCCCAGCGCCCGTAAGCAACGAGAGTTTCATCATTGAGGGCATGCGCCCAGCTAGCGCCAACCTCGTCATCAATGTTGATGACCTTGTGCTTAGGCGCACAACGAGTAAAAAGTAATTTTTTGGCTTCTGCGTAGCTTTGCATATCACCATGATAATCAAGGTGATCACGAGTCAGGTTAGTGAAAATCGCCACATCAAAGTTACACTCATCAACGCGCCCCTGAACTAAACCGTGAGAGGAAACCTCCATAGCTACGTGCGTAAAATCGCGGCTCAACGTAGCGAGAATACGTTGTAAGTCGACATTTGATGGCGTGGTATTTGCCAATGGAATAAGTGTATCAGGATGACCAAAGCCAAGAGTCCCAACCACCGCTCCTGCGCGGCCAATTAAAGTGGCTAAATTAGCAATCATGGCAGTAGTCGTAGACTTGCCGTTGGTACCGGTCACCCCTGTTAATTTCAGCTTTTTGCTTGGCTGGCAATAAAATTGGGCAGCGATAGCCGCTAGTTTCTCAGTTAGGTTATCCACAAAAATAACCTGCTCTGGTGCCACATTTGGTTCACTTGCTGTTTCAGCTAATACGCACTTAGCTCCTTGCGCAATTGCACTGGCAGCATATTTAGCGCCGTTTTGGGTATGCCCCTGTAACGCAATAAAGCAATCTCCAGGTTCAATCGCTCTACTATCAATTCGTAAGTTCTTAACTTCAATAGTATGAGTATTGACTCCAAATTCACTTAATATTTGAGCCAAATCACGCATCATTATCGGCTCCTGAAACATACGCTACACGCCCTTTATCTGGCGCTACATTTAAAATTCTTAGTGCATTAGACATGATTTCTGCAAAAGCCGGTCCCGCAGTTTGGCCGCCGTAATAAACATCACCTGCTGGCTCATTAACCATAACAACCACCGCAAGTCGCGGATCGCTCACCGGTGCAACCCCCGCGAAATAACCAACATACTCATCACCATAGCCGCCTGCTACTGCTTTTTCTGAAGTACCGGTTTTCCCCGCAGCGCGATACCCATCAACTTTTACGTTATGGGCGGTGCCGCCACGCTCAAACACAGATTCCATCATTTCCACTACAGCTTGAGTATCTTGCTCGCTAAATATACGTCTCCCCTCTGGGACTTCGTCTTGCTTCACTATGGTCAAAGGTCTCAATATGCCCCCAGCGCCAAACATGGCATATAACCTTGCCATTTGTGCCGTACTCACAGAAACCGCGTAGCCATAGGACAAGGTTGCTATTTCGAAGTTAGACCAGCGACGGTTTGGATAAAACAATCCGGCGCTTTCACCAATCATATTTGACCCTGTCGGTTCGCCAAAACCAGCTTGTTGATATAAATTGATGAATGCTTCTTTCGGTAGCATTTGCGAAATTTTAGCCACCCCCATATTACTGGAGATTTTAAGAATTTCTCTGAGGCTTAGCTCCCCATTATTACGTGTATCTTTAACTAACCCACCACTTAAGTTCATCCAACCAGGGTGTGTATTTATCGTGTCATTAGCTTGGATTGCGCCATAATGTAATCCTGCTAACACCGCCAAAGGCTTTAGTGTTGAACCTGGCTCAAATAAGTCTGTCATGGCGCGATTACGACGTTTATAGGGCGCTGCCGTGCTCAGATCATTAGGATTAAAACTTGGACTGTTTACTAAAGCTAAAATTTCACCAGTGTGAACATCTACTACTATTGCTGAGCCAGAAGTCGCCTTGTAGCTCAAAACTGCGGATTTGAGCGCTCGGTATGCGATGGCTTGAATACGTAAATCAATACTTAAGTACACATCTTCAGGCTCAACCCGTTGTTCTTCAGATAAAACCTGAACCTCACGGCCTTGAGCATCTTTACGGATTGTTCGTTTACCAGCAGTGCCGGTGAGTGCAGAATCAAACATCCGCTCCACACCTTCAATACCTTTGCCGTCAATATCGGTTACACCTATCATATGTGCCGTGACTTCACCACTTGGGTAAAAGCGCTTAGACTCATCAAGCAGGTGAACGCCTGGTAGGCGCATTTGACGAATATAATTAGCGACGACTGCTGTCACTTGCCGCTTTAAATAAACAAAACGACGGCTTGGGTCTCCCCTAAGCCGTTCATCTACACTTTGTGGTTTTAGCCTGAGCACATCGGCTAGTTCTTTCCAACGGATCTCATCGTCATACCAAGCTTGTTTTCGCAATGTCAGCTCTGGCTCATTTTGTGCCAATGCCTTGTGGTCTTCTCCCTCTTTGCGAGCTTTACGGAGTACCTTTTTTGCCAACGCTTTATCGATCGCCAAAGGATCAGCATACACACTTACCACAGGTACGCTTACCGCTAGCTCTTTGCCATTTCGGTCAAAAATCATCCCGCGCTGAACATTTAACTTTTCAACACGAACTGTACGCTTTTCGTTTTCTTTAATCGCTTTATCAGGCTCTATGACTTGCAAAAATGCCGCTCGTGCGACCAAAGTCATAAAAACCATAAGCATCACGCCACATACCAGCGCAAAGCGCCAAGTGATGATTGATTGAGTCTTTTGCTTTGGCTTATTCATGGCAGCACAATCACCTGTTCGTCTTTACTTGTTGGACGTTTCATTTCTAGCTGCATCTTGGCAATCTCTTCAATCCTTGCATGCTGTGAATAAAATTCCTCTTCAACAACGAGGTAACGCCATTGCAGATCTAATTCATCACGTTGCTGTAATAGCTCATCTTGTAGTATTAATTGTTGCCTAGTTAAATGTGTGATCTGAACAACACAAAGTGCAGAAATCAAGATCGTCACCAGCAACAACGCCGTCAGCTTATTAGAAATTAAGAAGTGGCTAATTTCGACAAACAGATTCGGTTGGCGTTGCTTGCTGGCATTCATTAGAGCTTCTCCGCCACTCGCAATACCGAGCTGCGAGAGCGTGGGTTCAGTGCAATCTCTTGATCGCTCGGTTTAATGGCTTTACCCACTGCCTTTAAGGTGAGATTTTGTTTAAGTTGTTCATCCGTTAAAGGCAGACCTCTGGGTATCGCCTCTCCCTTACTCTGCTTCTTGATAAACTGCTTTACGATACGATCTTCTAAGGAATGGAACGAGATCACCACTAACCGCCCACCAGGTTTTAATACCGCTAGGGAGGCTTGCAATGCCGTCTGAATTTCTTCTAACTCACTGTTAATGTAAATTCGAATAGCTTGAAAAGTGCGAGTTGCGGGGTGCTTGTGCTTATCTTTCACAGGCACAGCATCATCAATTAATTGCGCTAATTGCGCCGTGGTGGTAATTGCGGTGTGCTCGCGTATTTCGATGATTTTACGTGCAATACGGGTGGCAAACTTCTCTTCACCGTATTTTTTTATCACAAACACCATTTCTTCTAGCTCAGCTTCAGCGAGCCATTGAGCAGCACTTCGACCCGAATCAGGATCCATCCGCATATCCAGTGGCCCGTCTTTCATAAAACTAAAACCACGATCGGCATCGTCAAGTTGAGGAGAAGACACGCCTATATCCAGTAAAATACCGTCGACTTGACCTAAAATTCCAGCCTCTTCAGCGACTGATTTTATTTCTGAGAAACGACTGCGCGCGATTGCAAAGCGCGTATCATCAGCAAACTTCTGAGCAGCTTTGATCGCTTGAGGATCCTGATCAATCGCTTGCAAACGCCCAGAGGTTAATCGCTTGAGGATTTCGCCTGAGTGCCCACCTCGTCCAAATGTTCCGTCGATATAAATACCTTCGGGATTGATTGCTAGAGCATCTAATGTTTCGGCCATTAACACCGAAATATGCTTAAACTCTTCGCTCATTAATTTATCTACCCCTACAAGGAAAAGTTTTCCAATTCAGGGCTTTCCTCAAAGTTTCCTGAATGTTCAATTTCAGTATCTGCTTGCATTTGCTGATACCAGCGTTCTTCATCCCAAATTTCAAATTTATTTAGCAATCCAACTAGCATAATTTTTTTCCCAAGCTGTGCATGTGCTCGTAGTGCCGGAGCTAATAAAATTCTGCCGTTTTTATCTAGTTGGTATTCTGTAGCATGACCGAGCAACATGCGTTGCCAGCGCCTTACTCTGGGATTGGTGTTAGAGATGCGACTTAATTTGGTCTCAATTTCTAGCCATTCGGTGAGTGGGTAAAGCCACAAACAAGGTTCATTGATCGCAATAGTACAAATAACCGTCCCCTGAGCTTCAGACAGCAGCGGTTGACGGTACTTGGTTGGTACCGCAAAGCGCCCTTTGTCATCCAAAGCTAGCGAACTTGCACCTCGAAACATGAGTGACCCTATTTATAAGTTGGCTGATCCAGTTTGATCCACTAAAACCCACTTTTTACCACAGAAGAACAGTCTAGGGCTTGACAAGCACTTTTGTCAAGCTAAGTCGGTACCTTTAACACCTTTGCAAGCCAGAAAAATCGCGGGATTTGTGGAAGATCATGAATTTGGTGGAAAAAAGTGGAGAACAGAAAAAACACCAATAATTTTGACTTGATAATCATCTCATACTTTAAAATTAGAAATTAAAAATTCCTAACTTCAAGGAGAGCGTGACAGTCCCAAAAACAGTGAATTATTTATGCAAATTTGCTTGGTTGTCCCCTTTGGATTCGGTATCATTCGCGCTCTTTGATCAGCTCCACAGGTGGGATTATTCTAAATTCTTCAATAAAGTTTCGATTTTATCGCTTACTTGTTCTACTCTGCTTACCATGTTTGATCATTATTTTATTCTTATTATGTGAGCAACGTCAGCAGGCGTTAACACAACAGTCACAACAAGCTTTACATTATGCTAAGCAGGTTGCGGCTATCCAACAGGTAGAGCTTGCCGATACAGAACTTGTGTTGCAGCAATTATCGACTCGTATTGACCACCTTAAAGTAGACAATGGCAATTGCCCTGCCCTTTTGTATCATGCGATGCTTCTCAGCCCAAATTTGGCGAACCTAGGCATAGTCAACGCCCAAGGAGATGTTCTCTGTACCACGCACCAAACCGGACAAGGTGCCATTAATATTGCTGACAGAGGCTATTTTAAAGCGGCCATGCGCACCGCCAAATTCAGTGTCGGTGAATACCAGATAGACAGAAGCATGCAGCGCGCTACCGTGAACTTTGCACTGCCTATTTATGATCAACAACAGCAGTTTTTGTTTATGCTCGTTGCCGTAAAAGGCTTGACTCATTGGAGTCAAACCCTTGCAAAACTACCTTTGCCTGTTGGGACGCGCGTTATGATAGCTGATGCAAAAGATCAGATCATTGCACAATACCCAGCCTCTAAGGCTGAGCTTGGTCGCGCTGTAAGTACAGCTTGGCCTCGCAATTTGCAACAGCAAGCAACCTTACTTAAAACGCCACAAGGCAACCGCTTAGTCTATGTTAAACAACCTTTAGATAGCAGCGGCCGCGCTTTACAAATTTATTTTAGTTTTGATTTTGAATCTCAGTTAAGCAAGATTGACAACCGCTTTGCCATATTCTTGGGGATTTTCTTTTCGGTGGTCGCCCTGTTATTTTGGCAAACACATTGGCAGCTAAAACAGCAACTGCTTAAACCATTACGGACTTTAACGCACGCAATTGCCAAATTAGAATCCGGTAAACAAGACTCTGATTTTGAAGCTACAAAAGTACCGAGTGAGTTTGAGCATATTGCTGAACGTTTTGCACACATGGCAAGAACGAGGCTAGCCGCAGAAGATAACGCCAACCACAGACTCGCGGTAGTCAGAGCGTTGATTAATGCCTTACCAGATAGTTATGTACGCCTAGACCAACACGCACAAATTTTGTCTCGATATGGTGCTTACACAGATGGTGCTCACACCCTAGAGGCACTGTTGCCCGAGCATATATACAAGAGGATCTGTGCAGAGCTCGCGATGTTAAACGATGACACCTACGTACAACTGGAGTTTTCCCCCACAGCCAATCAAGTTGTTGAGTGTCGCCTGTGTGCGATTGAGTCACACCCTCAAGCCCTGCTTATTTTTCGTGATATTAGTCAGCGTAAACACCAAGAAGAAGCCTTAAATCTGGCGGCGCTAGTTTACAATAACAGTAGCGAGTGCATGATAATTACCGACGCTAATGGCTTTATATTAGACGCTAACCTTGCATTTACTAAAGTGACAGGATACACCCGTGCAGAAGTATTAGGTAAATCTACCTCCATACTAAGCTCTGGGCAGCATGATCACAGCTTCTATAAACTTATGTGGAAACAATTAAATGAACATGGTCGCTGGCAAGGTGAAATCGTTAATCGCAAGAAAAATGGTGAACTGTATACCGAGTGGTTAACCATCGACAGTGTCTATGACAAGAATCGAGAGATCTACCGTCGTGTTGCTATTTTCACCGATATTACAGAAATAAAACGAAAAGATGCGCTAATTTGGCGACAGGCGCATTTTGACGAACTCACAGATCTGCACAATCGCGTTGGCCTCAAAAAGCACCTGAAAAAGCAAGTTAATAGTAGCAAACGACGCACGGCTGTATTACTACTAGATCTCGATAATTTTAAAGATATTAACGATACTTTAGGTCACTATTACGGTGATTTATTACTAAAATCCGTGGCCGAGCGGCTCAAAAAAATCTCGCCGCAGGCGTTTTTATCACGTATTGGTGGTGATGAGTTTGTGTTTGTCCTACCTGATGATAAGGATAAAACCGAGTGTAAGGCACTCGCCGCGCAAATTCAGTCCGCATTAAAACAGCCATTTGAGATCCAAGATGAGCAGTGCCACATTACTGCGAGTATTGGAATTGCCGCGACCCCAAACGACGGTAATGGCGCTGAGTCACTATTAAAAGCCGCCGACCAAGCAATGTATCGAGCGAAGCAACAAGGCCGCAACGGCTATGTCATCTTTGATGATACTTTGCGAAAAGTAGCAGAATCAAGAATGCAAATGCTTAAAGGTATCCGAACAGCGCTCAATCACAGCCAGTTTGAAATGCACTATCAGCCGATTGTGTCATTGCATGACAACCATATTGTAAAAGCAGAAGCACTGATACGATGGCGTCATCCTGAGCAAGGTATGGTAAGCCCAGCTGAGTTTATTCCCTTAGCTGAAGAAACCCAATTAATTCACAATATTGGTGATTTTGCTTTCACACAATCACTGGATACCCTGACTCAGTTACAGCACTTAGGTCATGATACCCAAATAAGTATTAATGTATCTCCGGTACAATTTGCCGCGAAAAACTGCACACTTGCATCTTGGCATGACAAATTAACCACGTTAAACATCGCTGCAAAGCAAGTCGTGCTCGAAGTTACTGAAGGTATGATGCTGCATAATGATAGTCGTACTAAGCAACGTGTTGAGCGACTAAAACAACATGGTTTTCAATTTGCACTTGATGACTTTGGCACCGGTTATTCTTCTTTGGCTTATTTACAACAATTAGATTGCCATTTTGTAAAAATAGATAAGCGCTTTGTGGACAGTATCGCCACTAATGAAGACGATTTAACACTTTGTGAGACCATCATTCTAATGGCACATCGATTGGGCTTACGTGTTATTGCTGAAGGCGTCGAAACAGCCACTCAACATCAACTGCTAAAACAAGCAGGATGCGACTTTGGTCAAGGCTATTACTATTCAAAGCCGCTACCACAAAATGAGTTTCTGGCCTTAATGACAGAAAAAAGCCACATAGCTGTGGCTTAATGACTTTTGGGCTTGGTTTATTCAGTTAAACCAAGCGCAGCCATCATTTTATTAGCAATATCAACGTGATGCTGCATCGTTGAAAATTGCTTAGTTACCCCTTGCGGGCCATAAGCATAAACAGGGACAGGGGCAGCGGTATGGGTGCCCGTGCCCCAAACAACGTTTTGCTCTGACGCAAGCGCTCGTGCAATTTTACCTGTATAGTCTTCTTTCGCATACACATAGAAATCACTAAAGTCTTCAAACGCAGGGATCATATCCGCGCTATTTTCATCGTATACGCTCTGACCAACTTTTGCCGCGTTATCTAGCGTCACTGTATACGCTGTCATATCTGCAATTGTTGCTTGCCACGTTGAGCCAGACACATTCTCATAGGCTTCATCTGGAGCTGCTGCCGCTAGAATATCGAAGAAGGTGCCCGTTTGTGCGTAAAGCTTGTCTAATTGCGCAAGTGGGCCAAAGTTAAACTTGGGGTGATATTCTTTTGCAACACCGTTAACATACATACCATCACCAGACAGCGTCTGTGCTTCTGGTCGCTCATGCTTTGAATAACTAAAACCAAAACTGCCCGTTTCATGGTCTGCAGTCACAACGACTAGTGTATCGTTACGGTCTTTTACCCATTCATGCACAGCTTCAACAGCTTCATCAAATTTAAGCAGCTCGTTTAACATCCAACCCGCATCGTTTGCGTGACCCGCCCAATCAATTTGACCACCTTCAATCATTAAGAAAAAGCCATCTTCATCTTTAGATAAAATATCTAAAGCCTTAATTGTCATTTCTTTTAGTGAAGGCTGTGTACAGCTGTCGTTTTGTTGACAAGCTTTATAAGCAATGGCGTCATTCATACCTGAGTTTGCAAATAGACCAAGTACTTTCTCACCTTCCAAACTATTTAGCTGTGCTTTATCAAAAGCAAGGCCATAACCGTGCTGCTCTTTTGCTTCAACAACGAGATTTGTTTCATCACCACGCTTTGATTTTTTATACACACTACTTGGCATACCAAGCGCATCAAACTGAGCTTTAAGCTCTGCATTATCTGGTGTACTCTTTGGTACAAATACACGCGCACCACCAGATAGCATCACATCAACATTGCCTGAACGTACCAACTGTTCGGCGATTTCTGCTTCATAAGAACGATGCGGCATATGTGCGGCGAAAGCCGCAGGTGTTGCATGAGTGATACGGGTGTCAGACACAAGACCTGTTGCTTTACCGGCTGCTTTAGCTTTTTCTAAGATAGTTGCAACTTTATTACCTTCGGCATCAAGACCTATCATTTCAGAGCCAGCTGCAATGCCTGTAGCTAACTGTGTTGCAGAACAAGCGGAATCAGTCACAAGGCTGCCTGTTGCCCCATGCGGCGCATTAAGCGATAGACCCAAATGACCACCCGCAGCAAGTTTAGAAAGCGCTGTTTGGTTGCCTTTATTTTTATAAGTAGAGTTTGGCGCGCGCTGAGCGTATTCTTCAAGTAAGCCAACTTGCTGTGGTCCCATACCGTCGCCGATCATAAGGATCACATTCTTTACTTGTGTCACTTCTTGCACTGGAACCTCTTTGATGACTTCAACTTCTTTGATCACCTCAACGGTTTTAGTATCGTCATCACACGCGGTAAGTAATATTGCAGAGATAGCAACTGTAAGTAACTTTTTATTCATTGTACTGTTCCTGAAACGTAATATTTGTCTGTAAGGCAGGCACAGTCTAGGCGCGTTACATGACTTTTTTATTTCAGCAAAGTGACAAAAATTATATTACTTTACAATGAGTTATAATATAACAATACAATTTTGGCGCGAAGTTACTCTGTATAGTTTTCATGATGTAGAGTCATCACTCTCTGCCTAAAGTACTGGTAAATAATTTAGAAATGGGTCGACTAGATAGCCCAAATACAAAAATGCTCAGCAACACCGTTGCCATCGCCACTTGAGTAATTAGCAAACCATTTGGCAACTCTTCGCTGAGTAGCATTAAGGTTAGCACCACCGACGCCAAGCCTTTAGGGCCAAACCATGCTAAAGTAAAACGCTCTTTGGTTGTCAGATCACCACCTAATAAACAAAGGTATACTGGGAGCAATCTAAATAAGGCGGTCGCCAACACTGCGTACACCCAAACCTGCCACTCTGTGACTACCAAAAGCACCACACTGGCCGACAAACCAAACACAATCCAAATGATAAAAGCCGCAAATTCAGCGAGGTGTTCCCCTTCCTCGATAAGCTGATCTTTAAACGCATCACGATAATATTTATCAAACAGCAAACCGCTGACAAATGCAGCAATAAAACCGCTGCCATGCAGTACTTGGGTTACCGAGAAAACTAAAAAAGCGATACCAACAAAGAGAAAAGGGCTGGTTTTAGACGCAAAAAAATGATGTTGATAGGCACGTTTAAGTAACCAAATGATCGCCCCGGTCAGTAACCCCGAGACAACAAGTGCAGTCCCTACTTCTCGTATAAAAATCCCAGCAAATGATTCAGTTGTCGCTTGCGTTCGCTCAGCTAATACTCCCAGTAAGAACAGAAATACCGGAATACATAGGCCATCATTTAGGCCACTTTCTACATTAATTGCCTCACGTAATCTGGTGGGCACAGACTTATCCTGAATGAAGGTTTTGCATAAAGTGGCATCGGTTGGAGTGATTATTACCGCAATTAAAAAGCAAGCCAACCAAGATAACTGAAACAGCTCATGAGCTATCCAAGCGCCGAATACCATGGTTAATGGCAGCCCGAGCAATAATTTAACTGGTAGCTGGAAACTGTGGGATAGCACCCGTAGTCGTGTTTTTGCAGCATCGGAGAATAGATAAATCGCAAGCGTCAGCTCAATAACTGGCAGCAGTGTTTGTAAACCATCAATATCAACAGCGAATGCCTGCTGTCCATCCTCAGTATTACCAAGCGCTAACCCGATAACTCCACCGGTTAGCATAAACCACATCGGGGCGGTGAGCTCCGCCCTATCTAGTTGTCTAGCTGTGATGCTATAGATAAAAAGAGAAAGTCCAATCGCCGCAATCAAAGCATAAATCACGTTGCCATTCCTTTACTGAAAACCGGTTGCTGATAACGCGAGTATGACAAACCTTATTCAGTTAAGCCAAACATCTAATAACAACCTCCTATTTCCTATAAAACGTACTAAATACTCAAGAGCAGCCGGCGCTAGTTAATTTTTAATCTTTATGTCATCGGACTGTAAAAAACCGTCATTACTCTATCTGCAACAAGCTGGACTAGACCAGAAAACTTAACCCAAACTTTTGAGAAAAGAGCAATGAAAAAACTCACCCAAATCGCAGCTGCCGTGTTACTCACCACCAGTCCCAGCTTATATGCTGCGACAGGTAAACTCGTTGGTGTAGTAAAAGACCCACAAAGTAATCTGTCTGGCGCTGTTATCTCGGTCAAAGGCCAAGATGCTTCCACTGTATCTGATTATCGTGGTCGCTTTGAACTACCAAAACTGGAAGCAGGTCGCTACACCCTAGTGGTGAAATATATGGGTTATCAGGAAACTGAGCTTCAGGTTGAGGTGATTGATGGCAAAGTCACTACCTTGTCTCCAATCTTATTAAACCAACAACAAACGATGGAAGAAGTGGTCACGGTTGGGCAAATCTTCCGTGGCGCAATGGCCGCAGCAAATAACCAAAAAAATGCTAGTAATATCAAAAGTATCATTTCTGCCGATGGGATTGGTAAATTACCAGATAGAAATGCCGCTGAAGCCGTGCAACGTATTCCAGGTGTGTCGATAGAGCGTGACCAAGGTGAAGGCCGCTTTGTTGCAGTGCGCGGTTTACCGTCACAATGGAGTTCGGCCAGCATCAACGGTAACCGCCTTCCAACCGCTGAAGAGGAAACCACCAGCCGCGCTACTGCGTTCGACTTTTTTCCAAGCGAATTGATTGAATTTGTGGAAGTGTCTAAGGCTATCACCCCTGACATGGAAGGCGATGCGATTGGCGGTAATGTTAATTTCGTGACCAAAAAAGGCGCTGATTATTTTATCCTCAAAACCAACTTCGCTGTGGGCCAAAATGAACTGGCCGATGGCACAAACTATTCTGCCAATGTGGTGTATGGCGATCGTCTACTCGACGACAAGCTGGGTTTTATTATTAACGCCACAGCGTGGCAGCGCGATTGGGCAACCGATAACTATGAGCCGCGCCGAGGTAACGATGGCTTAGGTATTTACCGCTTAGAGCTGCGTGATTATACGGGAACCCGTGAAACTTATGGCTTAAATGGCTCGCTGGAATATCAACTTGAAAACGGCACGCTCAGCGCCAGCGCGCTATATGGCACACTAATTGACGATGAAACCCACTATAAGCACAGGCTGCGTTTTGATAAAGACCGTGCTGAGCTACAGCATATTCGCAACGAACTCATCACCGAAATGCAAGGCTTTGAAATTGCGGGTGAACATGACTTTGGCTTTGATAAAACGCTCTCTTGGCAACTAGCCACGTACGAAAATGAGTTCCGCTATGGCGACAAACCCAACAGTGAAGACAACAGCTATTTTGTCGCCCGTTTTGATCAAAAAAATGTGGGATATGTTGGACTTGAAGACCGCGATACCGGTAAAAATTATGCCTACAACCAAGTAGACGGCGGCAGCGAACCATGGAATGCCATTAGTAATCGCTTCCCCTCGGGCTTTACACTCGATCCAAGCAAAATGGGCTTGTCTTGGGTTGAGCTATACAAGGTCTACGTCAACGAAAAAGACAGACTGGTAGCCAATGCCGACTTTGACTGGCAATACAATAACCAGCTAGCCGTTAAGTTTGGGGCAAAATACCGTGACAAAGTCCGTAAAGCTGACTTTGCCGATGAGTTTTACGCGTGGGACAACGAACAATTTGGCGCAGCGCCAACGCTTGCAGACTTTGCCTTAAGCGATCAACCCGGTCGCAGCGATTACTTAAGCGAAGCCAAGTTTGATTATCGCACGCAGCTATCACAAGTGGCTTCCACCGATGCTCTTGCTCAGTTTTGGACGCAAAATCGCAATAAGTTCAAGCTAGATGTAGGTGAATCAGCACTCATCAGCAACGGTGGGGCGCTGGGCAGAAACTTTGATGTTGAAGAAACCCACGCCTCGCTCTACGGTATGGCAACTTACCAAGCCAGCGACAACTGGGAAGTATTAGGCGGCTTACGCGTTACCCGCACTGATACCGAAGTGTCTGGGTACACCTACTTAGCCGACGAAGACAAAGTTGTTGATACCACCAACAGCAATGATTATTGGTCAATTTTACCTGCACTACATGTTACCTATCGCGCCAATGACGATACCAATTATCGCATAGCACTAACTCGCACCTTTGCCCGTCCTGACTTTGGCTCATTAACACCAGGCGCAACTTACCTTGAGCAGGACAACCAGCTTAACTCAGGAAATCCAGCGCTCGACCCTACCTACTCAAATAACCTCGACTTGATGGTGGAATATTATTTTGACCGCGTTGGCTTAGTCTCTGCGGGGGTATTCTACAAAGATATCCAAGACCCAATCTTCCAAGCCACCAGCGTTGGCAATTACAACAACAAGCAAGGCGTGACCATCATCCGTCCTGAAAACGGCGATAGCGCTTGGCTTGCGGGCATTGAGCTGGCATTTAACCGCGACCTTGGTTTTATTTCTGACAGTTTGAGCAACTTTGGGGTAATGACCAATGCGACCTTTATGGATTCTGAAATGCAAATTCCAGAGCGCACAGAAAAAGTGGCCATTCCACGTCAGGCCAATGAGCTTTACAACTTTACGCTGTATTACGACGACACCCGCTTTGCAGCTCGAATAGCGCTTAATCATAAAGGTGCTTATATCGAAGAGCACGGCGGCGATAGCCAATCGGATAGCTACTATGGCGCCAATACCAGCGTCGACTTTACAACGTCATACCAACTTAACGAACAAACGTTAGTTTACCTAGAGCTAAGTAACCTCACCAATGAAGCATTGCAGTATTACCAAGGTGAGCAAGGTCGTCCATTACAGGTGGAATACTATGGTATCCGCGGCATGGTCGGCATTAACTACCAATTTTAGTACCAATTTACTTGATTAAGCCGATTGGTATACACCGGTTGACGGGCAACCCACAAAGGATTGCCCTCCAATTACCGAGGATCCTATGATGTTGCAGATCTCGCTATTTAACGCCCGCCCGCGCTGGCTAAAAGACGCCCAAGGTATCGGCTTTGTGCTATTTGCCGCGACTAGTGCGTTTATGACTTACTTTTGTATGTACGCCTTTCGTAAGCCATTTTCGGTCAATACCTATGAAGCCTTTGATGACCCGAGCTGGGTTGTTAGCTTTAAAATTGCTCTGATCCTTTCGCAAGTATTTGGCTATCTATGCGCGAAATTTATCGGCGTTAAAGTGATTGCTGAAATGCAGCATCATTATCGCGGCCGAGCGATTTTGGCCATGATTTTAGTCGCCGAGCTCGCACTGGTGCTATTTGCCATCACTCCTACGGGCTGGAACCTGGTTTGGCTGTTTGCCAATGGCCTCTCCCTTGGCATGATTTGGGGTTTGGTTTTTAGCTTTTTAGAAGGTCGTAAAACCACCGAAATCTTAGGTGCGGTACTCAGCGTAACTTTTATTCTTGCCTCTGGATTGGTCAGAACTGTGGGTAAATGGCTGGTGAGTGAACTCAATGTGCCTGAACTGTGGATGCCAGCGGCAACCGGAGCGATTTTTCTGCCGCTGCTTGTACTTAGCGTTGCTTGTCTTAATAGTATTCCTGAACCTACACAAGAGGATGAACAATTACGACAAAAGCGCGCGCCAATGGATGGCAAAGCACGGCTGGCGTTTTTTAAACAGTATTGGTTTGGAATAACCGTGCTGGTGCTTAGCTTTTTACTCTTTACCGGCTTTCGTGACTTTAGAGATAACTTCTCAGCCGAGATCTGGCAGGCCTTAGGTTATGGGCAAGAACCCGCGATTTTTGCTTATGCCGGGATCCGCATCGCCTTTATCGTACTCATTGCGCTTGCCGCATTGGTGTTAATTAAAAATAACCGCATCGCACTTTTTGCCAACCATGGCTTTGTCTTACTAGGGGCTTCACTGCTAGCTGGTAGTACGTATTTATACCAAACCCAAAGCCTAGACCCTAAAACTTGGATGGTACTGCTGGGGGCTGGTCTTTATATCAGTTATATCCCCTATAACTGCTTTTTGTTTGACCGCATGATCTCAGCAGTTGGCTCGACTGCGAACGCCGGTTTTTTGATTTATCTGGCGGATTCGGCGGGCTACATCGGTTCAGTGGGCATTTTGCTCTATAAAACTTTTGCCACACCTGAGCTCAGTTGGCTGCACTTTTTTACCATGGCTTGCTACTGGGTGGCGTTTATCGCAAGCGCCCTCGTAGTGAGTTCAATTATTTATTTTGCCGTGAAATTAAAGCGACCACGTAAGGCGTCAACGCAACTACGCGCCACGGCACTTTCATCACATATTTCCTAGCTAGGAGTCTTTGCAATATGAAACACATTGAAGCGTTAATTTTGGATTGGGCTGGTACTGTGGTCGACTATGGTTCGATTGCCCCCACCAGCATTTTTGTTGAAGCATTTAAGCAAGCGTATCAATTTGATATTTCCTTGGCTGAAGCGCGCGGTCCGATGGGAATGGGTAAATGGGATCACATTAATACCTTGCTACAAATGGAGAGTGTCCGCACCCGCTGGATAACGCAATTTGGTCAGGCACCGAGTACGGCAGATGTTGACCATATTTATCAAACCTTTATGCCGCTCCAACAAGCAAAAGTCGCCGACCGAGCAGCCCCCATTCCGGGCGTGCTTGCGGTGATCAAACGATTACAACAACAAGGCGTTAAGATTGGCAGTTGTTCTGGGTATCCCAAGCCTGTGATGGACGTACTAGTACCTGCCGCTGCCGACTATGGTTATCAGCCAGATTGTGTGGTTGCCAGTGATGAATGTGCAGCAGGCTCTCGCCCAGGTCCCTGGATGGCGTTAGAAAACGTACAACGACTTGGCATTAATCGCGTATCAGGATGCGTAAAAGTCGATGATTCCGCGCCGGGAATAAGCGAAGGGTTAAATGCTGGTATGTGGACCGTAGGACTTGCGTTAACGGGTAATGCGGTGGGGCTTAGCGAAGAAGAATGGACGGCGCTTGGTCACGAAGAGCAAAGTGCACATTCCCTTAATGCTTATCAGCAGCTTGGCGAAGCCGGTGCGCACTATGTGATTGACTCACTTGCTGACATCGAAATGGTCTTGGTGGATATTTCTGCTCGTATCGCCCGTGGAGAGCGCCCGTAATGCGTTTTCAGCCTTTTTGGTTTGATGAAGCAATCACTCAAGCCGATATTGAAGCCGCAGCCAGCGCGCCGCATCATGGCGCGTTGGATACCCAAGTTTGTATCATAGGTGGCGGCTTTACTGGCCTTTGGACAGCCATAACGCTGAAAAAGCAAAAACCTGAGCTGAATATCGCCATTATTGAAAAGGATCTCTGCGGGCAAGGTGCTTCGGGTCGTAATGGTGGAGCTATGTTGACATGGTCGACTAAGTTTGCCAGCTTAATTAAAGAGTTTGGCTTAGAACAAGCCTGCTTTTTAGTGCGCCAGTCTGAGCAGGCCGTTCATGACATTAAAGCCTTTACCAGTAAACACGGGATTGAATGTGATTGCCGCATTGATGGTACTTACTATACGGCTTCAAATCACAGCCAGCGCAATGCCTTTGGCCCCATTACCACCCTACTCGACCAACACCAGCTTAATGCGTGGCAAACACTAACTAAAGCGCAGTTGCAAGCAACCGGATCTAATGCCAACCTTGCTGGAATTTACTCCCCCCACGGGGGTAGTGTTCAACCCGCCAAGCTTGTGCGTGGACTGATGAAGGTGGCAAAAGCCCTTGGGGTCAAGGTATTTGAACACACCCGCTACCTAAAGCACCAAGGCCAAGACACGCTAACCATCACCACAGACAAAGGCGAGATCAGAGCCAATCAGCTAGTATTTGCCGTTAACGCTTGGCTGCCAAGCTTATTGCCGCAGTTTTCTCGAAGCGTAGTGTTAGTTTCGAGCGATATGGCGATCACCACACCAGCACCTGAAAAGCTTGCAGCAATGAGGCTGAACCACGGTGCTCCGGCGATTGATGCACGCATTTTTGTGAATTACTACCGCACCACCTCAAGCGGTCGATTAATGCTTGGCAAAGGCGGGAATTATTTTAGTTTCAATAACCAAGTAAGAGACACTTTTCACCGTGCTAGCCGCTATCAAGCGATTCTTGAACGCTCATTTAGCCATTTCTTTGCACATCACCAGCTCGAGATAGACAGAACTTGGACTGGACCTTCAGACCGAAGTGTCTCTGGCATACCTTTCTTTGGTCATTTAAATGGTCAAGCTAATGTGTTTTATGGCAGTGGTTACTCAGGCAACGGCGTGGTGCAATCCTATTTAGGTGGGCAAATCTTAGCGAGTCTTCTGCTTAATCAACATAACGACTGGCGTCACTGCGCTTTGGTCAACCAAACGCTTAAACAGTTTCCCGTCGAGCCATTTCGCACCGCGGGCGCCTTAATGGTGAGAAATGCTATTCGCCGTAAAGAAAGCGCTGAGGATAACAACATGCCACCGCATAAACTCGATGTTTGGCTAAGCAAGCTCAGTGGCAGCGCAGCAAAATTAGACCCGAACGTGAAGCAGGAGTATATAAAGTGAATGCCATTGCACAAATAAAACAGCTATTTGAGCAATATGGTCATGCCACCTATGACGAGGCATGCAGCCAAATTTATCATGCTGAGCAATGCGCCACCCTCGCGAAAGAAAGTGGTTATGATCAAGCGACCCAAATCGCTGCATTTTTACATGATATTGGCCATTTTGTTGCTCAATCTCAGCATAACCCCGACTTTACCCCACAAGGATATAGCAATCATGGCGATTTAGGGGCTGATCACTTAACTCAACTTGGCTTTGACCGCGCGGTGACAATGCTAGTACGCAAACACGTAGATGCGAAACGCTATCTGGTCAGTATTGATGAGAAGTATTACCAAACGCTCTCTCCTGCCAGCCAATTAACGCTAACAAGACAAGGCGCAAAGATGAGCTGCGAAGAACTTGCGGCATTCTCCAAGCTACCTGAATTGGACGCCATTATCGCGCTGCGTCGTTTTGATGATTTAGGAAAAGATCCAAATTTAACCGTTTTGCCTAGCAGTTATTGGTTTAGCCAAATAGAAACCTATTTGGCTAAACCAATCTGAGTTTACAAGTCTCAAATTATAAATATTTATCCTGTCATAAAACGATAGTAAGCTTGTCACAAAAGGTTTTATCGACTCAATTATGCTGCTTTATCAACGTATTCGAAACCATATCCAAGCGCTGCTCGCCGCTGGCAGCATGACGCCCGGTGCCAAATTACCTTCAGAGCGCGCGCTGCAAGAAACATTTAGCTCAACACGGATCACCGTCCGTGAAGCCCTAGCACGACTAGAAGCCGAAGGACTTATCTTTAGCCAAAAGCGTCGCGGCTGGTTTGTCACGCCGGAAAAGCTCAAATGGCACCCCGCTAAAAAAGTAAACTTTAACCACCTTGCCATTGAACAAGGCTTTGCACCAACAACTCAAGTAGTGACAATTAATGCCCCTTCTACTGAGCCTGAGTTTAGCCGCTCTCATTTTGACGGCCAGCCGGTGTATGAACTAACTCGAGTACGCGCGTTAGATGATCGTGCAATAATGATGGAACAGATCTATTGTGCAGCCGAACGTTTTGCCGACTTACACAACCAGCCGCTGGATGGCTCTATCACGGAGGTGATGTCGACTCACTACCACGTTGACGTCAGCTTTGAACAGTGTGTAATAAGCGTCACCGTACTACCCGATGATGTTGCCGACAAATTAGAAAAGAACAGCGGCGCACCTTGCTTAAAGGTACTGCGCGCCCGCTATGACGCCGAGCAAGCATTAGTGGATTACAATATTGAATATTGGCTCCATGACGCCATAGAAATGATTGTTGAAGGCGTGTAACCCCCGTCCCCGTAGGTCGTGCTTTAGCACGACAACCTTTTCAGAGCTACTGCCGCGTCAAAAACATCTTCATTAATTCTATATTCTACGTCTAAATGCGAGTTAGTGGTGGAATACGTACCATTGCTTACGCAGTGTTTATTACATACACCTGAGACTTTCCAGCTTCTGTTAGCACTGCGATAACTTGTGATTTGGTAAAACGTGATTTTTCTTAGTTAGCCTCATGCTTTAATGAGTGCAGAATCATTTTATGGGAAAGTGACAGCTCAGATTAGGCCATCGTTAACACAATTGAAGATTCGCTATTCATTTATTTTGCTAAAGGGGTGTAACCCCCTTAACCCATCGCCGCGTAAAGCGTCTCCTACCCTAACGGCTTACCAGTATATAGCTTCAGCAATACCCATCGCTGCGTAAAGCGGCTCCTACTCTGATGGTTTACCAGTATTTTGCTTGTGCGATAGCTTCTAGTAGTCCGCTAATGTCTGCGGCATATACTTCGCCAATATTACCAATTCGAAAGCAGTCCGCATTTGATACTTTACCGGGGTAAATCACATATCCTTTTTGCTTCAATGCTTCATAAAAGCGCTTAAATTCATAACTTTCTTCACTTGGTGAATAAAAAGAAGTGATAATAGGTGAGTGCATGGCTTCTGGTAACAAGGCTTCAAAACCAAGAGCTTTCATGCCGCTAACGAGTTGTTTTTGATTTTCGCTGTAACGCTTAAATCGCGCAGAAATGCCTCCCTCTTGCGCCAATTCTTCTAGGGCTTTGGCAAACGCTCTGACAACATGCGTTGGCGAGGTAAAACGCCATTTACCATGGTGGTTTTCCATGGTTTTCCACTGAGCGTGAAGATCCAACGAGAGTGAACGTGCTTGTCCTTCACAGGCAACCAAAAGCGCTGTTTTTGCGATCACAAAGCCAAAACCTGGGACACCTTGAATACACTTATTTGCTGAGCTAATGAGAATATCAATTTGCCACTCGTGCATATCCATCTCAACACCACCAAAACTACTCATGGCATCCAAGATCATGATTTTGTTGTGATGTTTCGCAAGCTCAGCTACGCGCTTAGCCGGATTCAGCATCCCCGTCGTGGTTTCGCAGTGTACCATTGCCACATGGGTGATCTCAGGGTATTGCTCAAGCGCTTGTGAGATCTGCTCAAGTTGTGGCAACTCGGTTTCAACAAAGTCGAGCGCTACCACATTAATATTTAGATAGTTAGCTATCTCAATAATGCGCGCGCCATAGGCACCATTATTAATAACCAATAAAGTGCCAGACTTAGGAATAAAAGTTCCAATAGCCGCTTCAACACTTGCTGTTCCACTACCCTGCATTAAGGTAGTGCTGTAGTCATTACGATACTGTGGATCCGCAACCGCAATCTCACAAAGCTGCCTGCGAATAACCTGAACCACACCTTGATTGTAGTCATCATCCCAAGTGCACCAGTCTTGCAACATGGCTTCTTTCACACTGCGAGAGGTACTAAGTGGCCCTGGCGTCAGGAGTAAATAATCGTTGTTCATAACTTGCCTCTAAACTGGTCTATACCAGAATATTTAAGCGAGTTTAGGTGACATCGGTATGACAGTTTTATGAAACTAAGATTGATGTAGCGATGACGTTCGAAGCTTCGCCTTTGCTCTAAAAAGCAAAGGCGAAGAGAAGCGACAGAGGTTTAGGTTATTTAACCTGAACTTGGGGTAAGTAGTCAGTAAATTAACTAAAATAACTAAACGCAAAAGCTGTCAGCTCACTCTAGCCAGAAGTTATTTCTTAATACAAGGCAAATTTGTGCGTCAATAGCAGGTCTATTGCAAGCAAATTTAACGCAGTAGTAAGGGATAACAGCTGCCAGAAAACAAGTTGTTATCCCAAGCTTAGGTTATTTATACCCGTTTGGATTATTGCTTTGCCAACGCCAGGTATCTTCCATCATTGCATCAAGCCCACGCTTGGCTTGCCAGCCTAGTTCTGAATTGGCTTTTTCAGGCGCGGCGTAACAAGCGGCAATGTCACCGTCGCGACGCGGTTTAATTTCGTATGGAATGGCTTTGCCCGCTGCTTTTTCAAACGCGGTAACCATCTCTAGTACCGAGTAGCCATTACCCGTTCCCAAATTATAGATATGCGCACCTGCTGCTACTGCAATTTTTTCAAGCGCTTTTAAGTGACCAATAGCGAGATCAACCACGTGGATGTAATCTCTCACACCTGTACCATCTATGGTGTCGTAATCATTACCGAACACACCTAAACTCGCCAGCTTACCAACTGCAACTTGTGAGATGTAAGGGAGTAAGTTGTTGGGAATACCATTTGGATCTTCACCAATTAACCCTGATTCATGCGCACCTACTGGGTTAAAGTAGCGCAAAATAGCAAAGGCCCAACGAGGGTCTGACTTTGCGACATCCTGTAGCACCATTTCAACCATTAGCTTTGATGTACCGTAAGGGTTGGTGGTACCGCCAACAGGGAAGTCTTCACGAATAGGAAGGCTCGCAGGGTCGCCATACACCGTGGCAGATGAGCTAAAAACAAGCTTAAAGACATTAGCATCACGCATGGCATCAAGCAGTGTTAGCGTCCCTTGCACGTTATTTTGATAATACTCAATAGGCTTTTGTACCGACTCGCCTACCGCCTTTAAGCCAGCAAAGTGGATCACTTCCTCAATCTCATATTGCGCAAACACGCTATCGAGAAATGCCTTGTCAAGAATATCACCTTGATGGAATGCGGCTTCCTTTCCTACTATCTCTGAAACTCTATCTAATGAAGTCTGCTGAGAATTACTAAGATTATCAACAACTACTACCTTTTTTCCTTGCTGAAGCAGCTCCAATACAGTGTGAGAGCCAATATAACCTGCTCCACCTGTTACGAGAATCGTCATATCTATTCCTATATTTGTTGTGATCAGTCTTCACTGTGGCAGACAAATGCCAGTTTGTTGTTAAAAAAACTTAAACGAGAAATTGAGGTCTTACAGTAACTTCTTAGATTTCTGAATAAATGTACTTTTTTAGGGGAATTTAAATCACGATAAAAGATTTTATTATCCAGTGCATAGGCCACTTTATTATCGTCTAACCAAGTATAGTCCTGAACCTGACTTGGTAGTGCAAAATATCGCTGAATATGGTCGCTTTGTTTGTGGTAGGTTGCGAACCACGTTAAGCTATTAACTTGATAGGTAAAAGCAAACACATCTCGAACACGGTTGTAAGATAAGCTCCGACCAATATCTTCAGCTAGAATTTGTGGCAGATGGCCGTTTATATCAGTGTATTGTAGGGTATGTGGAGCGCTTTCAGTGGCACCTAAAATAAACATGATTAGGTCTTGGTTATCACCCCAAGCGTGATACCCCACAGGCTCAATATGCTCAAAAACTCGACTTGGCTTCTGGGCATCATCAAACGGATAGAACCACAACCTTTGTTTGCCTGATGCTTCGACCACGATCGCCGTTAACCCTGCGCCACTTGGGTGAAGTGTGGGTGAATATTCAGAGACCAGGGATTGTGTCAGGTTCGTTGTGTGTTTACTTTGAAAGTCATAGAAAAACAGATCTGTTTGGCTCTTACCATCAGTACTTACCTCTGCCGTATAGTAGACTCCAGAGTCGGTTACCAGTGGCTGATTAAAATACGCTGAATTGTCAGTAATTGGCTTTGCGCTAAAGTGCTCAGCTAATTCAGCTAGCCAAATTTGGCTTTTGGGCATAGAAGAATAAGCCGGTAAACAAGATGCCAAGGCAAATAAGCCAACCGCGAGCTTCACACGCATAGAAGTGAGCATGGATGTTCCTTTGATTTTTCGTTGTCGTTATATCGCTGCTCTATGATACCCAACACTCGCCTTCAAGCAAAGCTTGCCAAAAACTTTGCTTCGCGTAACATCGAATTAACTGGTGATGAAAGCTAAGGCAAAATAATGTCAGACAAACACCCTATTATCGCTATTACTGGTAGCTCAGGCGCAGGGACTACAACGACGACAAGCGCGATAAAGCACATATTCCGCAGTCTAAATACCAAGGCCGCATACGTGGAAGGCGATAGCTTTCATCGTTTCACTCGCCCTGAAATGGATAAATTGCGTCGCGAAGCGCTACAAGAAGGTAAACACATTAGCTATTTTGGTGAGGAAGCGAACGATTTTGGAGCACTAGAAAAGCTATTTAAAAGCTATGGTGAAACGGGGAATGGAAAAGTACGCCGTTATCTTCACACATTTGACGATGCAGTGCCATTTAACCAACTACCGGGCACCTTCACGCCTTACCAAGAGTTAGAGCACAATACCGATATGCTGTTTTATGAAGGATTACATGGTGGCGTTGTAACACCGGAATATGATGTCGCTAGTAATGTAGATTTATTAATTGGTATGGTGCCTATCATCAACCTTGAATGGATCCAAAAGCTTATTCGTGACACCAATGAGCGCGGCCACTCCAAAGAAGCGGTTATGACTTCAATCGTGCGCTCAATGGATGATTACATTAACCATATCACCCCACAGTTTTCTCGCACCCATATTAATTTCCAACGCGTACCCACTGTAGATACTTCAAACCCTTTTAGTGCTAAAGACATCCCGTCGTTGGACGAAAGCTTTGTGGTTATTCGCTTTCGTGGTATCGAAGATGTCAATTTTCCCTACTATTTACAAATGATTGAAGGCAGCTTCATGTCGCGTGTCAATACCCTCGTAGTACCGGGAGGGAAAATGGGGTTAGCGATGGAATTGGTGTTAACTCCGCTGATTAAAGAGTTGCTAGTAAAAAAACGTGCCCTCGAAAATATGGCACCTGTCGATTTACCGATTTAACCTGGCTTATCTTTTGATAAGAAATAATAGCTTCCTTGCATCACGCCATATCACACTTTACACTGACGTCTTTTAGGGCATTACGAGTAGTTGTAATATGGACGTGCTTACCGTTTTAGTAGGGTCTAAAAACCCAGTCAAAATCAACGCTGCAAAGGCTATCTTTACACTGTACTTTCCCAACGCCAAAATCGATTGTCAGGGCATATCAGCCCCCAGCCTTGTTGCTGACCAACCTTTAGGTGAGCAGGCCACACGAGAAGGCGCGGAAAACCGAGTTACTTACCTTAAACAGCATCACCAAGCTGATTTTTATTGTGCAATGGAAGGAGGCGCGGCCAAATTTGAGTATGGCGCTGCGACATTCGCTTTTGTTGTCATCGCGAATAACACTCGTACTAGTATTGGTCGCAGCTGCAACCTGCCGCTACCGGCATCGGTCTACGCACGCCTTGAACAAGGTGAAGAACTCGGGCATGTGATGGACGACCTATTCAACACTACTAATATAAAACAACAAGGTGGTGCGATTGGACTGCTGACCAATCACCTCGCCACCAGAGAAAGTAGCTATACTCAAGCGTTATTGCTTGCCATGGCACCGTTTAACCACCCTGAGATGTATCCATAATGTCGCACTACAGCCATATTCTATTTGACGCCGATGAAACCTTGTTTAGTTTTAATGCCAAACTCGGGTTGCAAAAACTATTTGCACATTATGATGTTGTGTTTAGTGATGCAGACTATGAGGAATATAACAGCCTCAACGCACCACTTTGGGTAAAATATCAAAATGGTGAAATTGACGCTAAAACATTACAAGTTACTCGTTTTAAACGCTGGGCAACAAAGCTTAATGTGACACCTGAAACCCTCAATGCTGGTTTTTTAGCGGCGATGGCAGAGATTTGCCAGCCACTGTCAGGTGCTCGCGCCTTGCTTGACAGTCTTAAGGGTCAGTGCACTTTGGCTATCATTACCAACGGCTTTGCCGCACTTCAGCAAAAACGCTTAGAACATACAGGTCTTGTAGATCGTTTTTCTGAAGTGGTGATCTCTGAGCTGGTGGGTAAGGCCAAACCAGATCCTAGTATTTTTGAACACACCCTAGCGTTACTAGGTAACCCTGACAAATCTAAGGTCTTAATGGTTGGTGACACGCCTGCGAGTGACATTTTAGGTGCAAACCGCTTTGGAATTGATAGCTGTTGGCTGCAACACGAAGGTAAAGTTTGTCCTGATCATATCAAGCCAACCTATACCGTAAAGTCACTTGCGCAGCTACAAGCCATTTTAAAGGGGTAATACCCAGCGCTTATTTGCGGGAGCAAGTTTACCTTGCGCGCTATTAAAAAGCTCGCCGAGTAAATCGGCTCCTACCAAAGATAATTTGTGTGGGAATACACTTACCTTGCGCGCTATTAAAAAGCTCGCCGAGTAAATCGGCTCCTACCAAAGCGAATTTGTGTGGGAACTTGCCTACCTTGCGCGCTATTAAAAAGCTCGCCGAGTAAATCGGCTCCTACCAAAGATAATTTGTGTGGGAACTTGTCTACCTTGCGCGCTATAAAAAAGCTCGCCGAGTAAATCGGCTCCTACCAAAGATAATTTGTGTGGGAACTTGTCTATCTTGCGCGCTATAAAAAGTTCGCCGAGTAAATCGGCTCCTACCAAAGATAATTTGTGTGGGAATACACTTACCTTGCGCGCTATTAAAAAGCTCGCCGAGTAAATCGGCTCCTACCAAAGATAATTTGTGTGGGAATACACTTACCTTGCGCGCTATAAAAAGTTCGCCGAGTAAATCGGCTCCTACCAAAGATAATTTGTGTGGGAATACACTTACCTTGCGCGCTAT